>NZ_JAGLEJ010000010.1 GCF_023145115.1 Algiphilus sp. | reverse complement strand
CAGCAGGATGATGTCCGCCGGCGTGATGTCGTCGGCGACCACGATGCGCGCTTCCTCGGCATCGACCTCGGGCGCGTTCTCGGGCGCGGCACGCTCCGACTGCACGAGGTTGCGCAGGACCCGGGCGACGACATGCTCGACGTCGTTCTGCCGCGTGCGCAGGTAGGGGTCGTCCATCTGCTCGAACACCGCGATGAGTGCGTCCCGCGCGCGCCGCAGCGCGCCCTCGGCGTTGAGGCGCTCGTCGCGGATGCGGCCTATCACCGCCTCGCTCAGCGAGCTGTCGTCGAGCATCAGCAGGTGGGTATCGATGAAGGCGGCGATGTCCTGCGGCGTGCCGGCGGGGATCTGCGCGCGGACGTCGCGCAGCTGCTGCTTGGCGCGTTCGTGGGCGGTCTCGTAGCGCGCGATCTCGGCGTCGATCTCGTCCGCGCCGACGGTGTACTCGCGGATCTCGATGTCGGTGCCCGAGATCTTGACGACCCGCCCGATGGCGATGCCGCGCGCAACCCCGATGCCGTGCAGCCAGAGGCTCATGGCGGTCTCAGGCGTCCTCGCCGAAGCGGTCGGCGACCAGATCGGCCAGACAGGCGAGCGCGTGGTCGGCGTCGTCGCCCTCGGTGATCAGCGTGATCTGGCTGCCCTTGGCCGCGGCCAGCATCATCACGCCCATGATCGACTTGCCGCTGACCTCCCGGCCGTCCTTGCGCACGCGCACGTCGGACTGGTGGCGGTTGGCCTCGGTCACGAGCTTGGCCGCCGCACGCGCGTGCAGGCCGAGACGATTGACGATGGTGACGGTCTTTTCAGGCACTGCCTGCTTCCTCCGGACAGAAGATGATGCCGCGGCGGCCGCCTTCAACGGCGGCCTCGGCGAGTGCGTCGAGGTCGAGCGCGGGGTAGTTGAAGACGCGCACCAGCATGGGCAGGTTCAGCCCCGCGAGCACGCGCGTGCGGCCCCTGGCGAGCAGGCGGCTGGCGATGTTGCTGGGAGTCGAGCCGAAGGCATCGGTGAGCACGAGCACGCCGCGGCCGGCGTCCAGGCGCTCGATCATCCGCTGGCCGTCGCGCGTGAGCAGCTCGGTGTCGAGCACGCGGCGGACCTCCAGCACTTCCACGGGCAGGCTGAGCTCGCCGAGCATGTCGCGCAGCGTGTCGAGGAAGAAGCGGCCGAGGCGGCCGTGGGTGACCAGCAGCACGCCCACCGGCGCGTCGCGGCTGCTCATGCGGATAGCTCCTTGTGCCGAAGCTGCAGTTCAGGGTAGACCGCCTTGAGTCGCCGTGCCACGCACTCCGCGACGTAGACGCTGCGGTGCTGGCCGCCCGTGCAGCCGATCCCGATGGACACGTAGGGCCGGTTCTGGCGTGCGAAGGACGGCAGCCAGCGCTCGAGGAAGCCGCTGATGTCGTCGATCATCGTTCCCACGCTGTCGTGCTCGGAGAGCCAGTCGATGACCTCGCGGTCCTGGCCGCTGTGCGCCCGCAGTTGTTCCTTCCAGTGCGGATTGGGGAGGCAGCGCACGTCGAAGACGAAGTCGACGCCGTCCGGCACGCCGTTCTTGTAACCGAAGGACTCGATGGCGATCAGCATGCCGGCCTCGCTGCCGCGCGCCGACAGCCGGATGCGCTCGCGCAGCTCGTGCAGGTTCATGCGACTGGTGTCGATGACCTCGTCGGCGTAGGCGCCGATCGGCTCGAGCAGCTCGCGCTCGGCTTTGACGGCTTCCAGCAGCGGGCGATCCGATCCCGAAAGCGGATGGCGCCGCCGCGTCTCGGCGAAGCGCTTGAGCAGGGTTTCCTCGTCGGCGGTCAGGAACAGCACGCGCGCGCTGAGGCCACGGCTGCGCAGGCGGTCCATGTACTGGGGCAGCCCGCGGATGGCGTCGCGGCTGTCGCGCGCGTCGATGCCCAGCGCGATCCGCGAGAAGCGCTGTTCGGCGATGCGCAGCGCGCGCTTGGCGATCGGCCCGAGCATCTCCAGCGGCAGGTTGTCGATGCAGTAGTAGCCGAGATCCTCCAGCTGGCGCAGCGCCACCGACTTGCCGGCCCCGGACAATCCGCTGACGACGATCAATTCCATCCCGCGCTCCGTGTCATGGCTCGTCCACCTGCGCGTCGATCGCGCGCTGCTGGCGCTCGGCGAAGGCGTCGTCGGCGCGATAGCCCTCCAGGCGCAGCCACTGATCGCGACAGGCGGCTTCGACCAGGGTGGCGAGATTATGCCCGACGCGGATGGGCAGACAGATGGTGGGCAGCGTGCGACCCAGGAAACGGGCTTCGCCGCGCAGCCCCGCGAGCCGGGCGCGGTAGTCGGTGGGGGCGTCGCGCACCGGCAGCAGCTCGAGCAGGAAGTCGACACGGCGGCGCGTGACCAGCGCGGCCTCGCCGAACATGCGCCGGACGTCCAGCACGCCCAGGCCGCGGACCTCGAGGAAACCGTGCAGCAGCGGCGGTGCGCTGCCGCTCAGCAGGGCGCCGGGCAGGCCGTGCAGGTCGACGGCATCGTCGGCGACCAGCCGGTGTCCGCGCGCGAGCAGCTCCAGCGCCAGCTCGCTCTTGCCCACGCCGGCCGGACCCACGATGAGCACGCCGAGCGCGAAGACCTCGGCGAGCACGCCGTAGACCGTCTGGCTCGGCGCGCTGCCGAGCAGCAGTGCCTCGCGCAGCGCATGCAGCGTGTCCGCCGGATCGGCCGCGATGGTCCCGAGCGCGATGGTGGCGGGCAGCAGCGCCGCGATGCGCTCGACATGCTCGCGCATGGCCAGCACGGCCAGCGGCCCGTCCGCGGCCAGCGCTTCCAGGGCCCCGGGTGGTGCCCGCTCCAGCCAGTCGACCGCGGCGCTGCCCGCCACGGCGAGCGGTGCGCAGGCGTGCGGCTGCAGCCATCCGGCGCCGGCCATGGTGGTGTCGGGTGGCGGTGGTCGCTGCCAGGAGACGGCGGTGCCGGCGGCATCCAGGATGCCGGTCAACGCCGGCGCCGGGGCGCGGGCGTCGCCGTCGTCGATGGTGTAGCTGCTTCCTGCCGGCGTCGAGGCCGACACCGGCGCTATCCGTTGAGCAGCTCGGCGGCGGCTTCCGGCGACTCGGCAGCGCGCAGCTGCGCGCAGAAATCCTCGTCGGAGAACTTCTCGGCCACCGCGGCGAGCAGCTTGAGGTGATCCTCGGTCGCGTTCTGGGGCACGATGAGCCCGAACACGAGATCAACCGCCTCGCCGTCGTGGGCGTCGTAGTCGACACCGTGGTTGAGGCGGATGAAGGCGCCGACGGTGGTGCGCGAGTCGGCCATGCGGCCGTGCGGGATGGCAACGCCGTGCCCGAGACCCGTGCTGCCGAGCTTCTCGCGTGCCATCAGCGCGTTGAAGATGTCCGCCTGTGACAGGCCGTCGCGGCCGGCGAGCAGGCCGCTGATCTCCTCCAGTGCGCGCTTCTTGCTGGTCAGCGATAGGTCGGTGCGGACGCGGCTGGCGTCGAGTACCTCGGCGAGCTTCATGTGGTGCGATCCTTCTGGTGAAGGGCGCGGGACCGCAGGGGCGGCCCCGCGCCGGTTGGCTACTTGGCCAGCGAATCCGCCAGCGCGCCCTTCTGTGCCTCGCGCGCGTGGTGATCGCGGCTCTGCTCCTTGTGCTTCTTGGTCTGCCGGTCCAGCCGGTCCGCGAGCTGGTCGATGGCGGCGTACATGTCCGTGTGCACCGCGGAAGCGTGCAGTTCGGCGCCACTGGCGCGCAGCACTGCCTCCGCCTTCTGTTCGAGCTTCTCCACCGTGAGGATGACGTGGGCGTCTATCAGGTGGTCGAAGTGACGCTCGACGCGCTTGAGCTTTTCGGTGACGTAGTCGCGCAGGGCGTCGGTGAGATCGATGTGGTGACCGGTGATATCGAGATTCATGCGGTACTCCCGAACAGAGGGGGATGAATGCTCAGGCCATGCGGCGACGTTCGTGAGCGGGGGGGATGCCCATGCCTTCCCGGTACTTGGCGACGGTGCGACGGGCGACCTCCATGCCCTCGTCCCGCAGCAGCTCGGACAGGCGCGCATCCGACAGGGGTTTGCCGGTGGGCTCCGCCTGGATGAGCCGCTTGAGCTTGGCCTGGATAGCGGTAGCGGACGCGGAGCCTCCTTTCGTTGTGCGGATGGAACTGGAAAAGAAGTACTTCAGTTCGAAGACGCCCAGCGGCGTCAGCATGTACTTGTTGGCCGTGGCGCGCGACACCGTCGACTCGTGGATGCCGAGCCGCTCGGCGATCTCGCGGAGCACGAGTGGCCGCATGTGCTCGACGCCATGTTCCATGAAAGCGGCCTGCTGTTCAACGATGCAGTGCGCCACCCGCAGCAGGGTGTCATGACGGGCGCGCAGCGCCGAGACCAGCTGCTTGGCCTCCTGCAGGTGGCGGCGCAGCGTCTGCTGCTCGTCGGAGCGCTCGGCACGCCGGACCAGCGCCGCGTACTGGCGGTTGATGCGCACGCGCGGCACGGCCTCGGGGTTGAGATGGACCTGCCAGATGCCGTTGCGCTTGGCGACCAGCACGTCCGGCACCACGTAGTCCGGCGGCGCGCCCTGGAAGGCGCGGCCGGGGTGCGGCGACAGGCCGCGGATGCACTGGATGGCGGCGTTGACGGTATCGGTGTCGCAGCCGACGGCGCGCGCCAGACGGTCGTGATCGTGGCGCGCGAGCAGGTCGAGATGGTCGCGCACGATGCGCCGCGCAGTGTCCAGCACGTCGTCGTCGACTTCGTGCTCGGGGTGGCGCAGCTGCAGCAGGAGGCACTCCGGCACGTCGCGCGCGCCGACGCCGGTGGGGTCCAGGCTCTGCAGCATGGCCAGGGCCTCGTGCAGCGCCTCGGCGCGCGTCTCGTCGTCGCCGGCCAGTCGCTGCGCGATGCCGTCCCAGTCGTCGAGATAGCCGTCGTCGTTGATCGCGTCGATGAGATGCGCGAGCAGTTCCCGCGCGACGCCCTCGAGCGTGCAGAGGTTGGCCTGCCACGCGAGATGCTCGCGCAGGTCGCCGGCCTCGTGAAGATTGGCCTGCTGGTACTCGTAGCGCTCGGTGTCGCCGCTGCTGTCACGCCAGCCCGAGTCCTCCATCGACCAGTCGTCGGCGGTGCTCGCCGGTGCGTCCAGCTCGGGCGCTTCGGCGGTTGCCGGCTGCTCGGCGTCGGGGCCGCGCTCGGACGGGTTGAGCAGCACCTCGCCGTCGCTTCCGGCACGGTCCTCGCTGTTCTCGACCGTCTCCAGCATGAAGTTCTGGTCGAGCATCTCGGTGACTTCGGCCTGCAGCTCCAGACTGGACAGCTGCAGCATGCGGATGGCCTGCTGCAGCGCCGGCGTCATCGCCAGGCTCTGGCCGAGCTTGAGCGAAAGCGACTGCTTCATGACCGCAGCTTGCACGAATCTTGCATAGCGCTGATTGTAGCGCCCGCGAGCGACGGATGTCGCCGTTGCGCCCACCGCCCGACGGTCGCGTGCGCGCCGTACGTCGGTCGCCGCGTGCACGTCCGGGCGCTGCGCGGCGTTCAGGCCTCATAGCCGGGATTGACCCGGTCGAGCCGGCGCAGCAGGCCCGGCCATACCAGTGCCGCACCCTGGTTGTGGGTGACCTGCCGCTGCATGCGCTCGGCGCCGGCAAGGATATCCGGGCCGATGCGCGTCTGTTCGCCGCCGCCCGAGAGCGCGCGCACCTGGATCGTGCACGCGGCCTCGAAGAGGTACATCTCGAGGAAGGCCTCGGCGACGCTGGCGCCGACCGTCAGCAGCCCGTGATTGCGGAGCATGAGGAAGCGGGCGTCACCGATGTCGGCCACCAGCCGCGCGCGCTCGTCCTCCTCCAGCGCCACCCCCTCGTAGTCGTGATAGGCGAGGCTGGCGAGCACGAACAGCGACTGCTGCGACAGCGGCTGCACGCTGTCCTTCTGCGCCGACACGGCGACCCCGTTGAGCGAATGGGTGTGCATGACGCAGGCCGCATCGTCGCGGGCGCCGTGGATCGTGCTGTGGATCAGGAAGCCGGCCGGATTCACCGGCCACGGGCTGTCCTCGACCTTGTTGCCGGCGGCGTCGATCTTGACCAGGCTCGAGGCGGTGATCTCCTCGAACATCATCCCGTAGGGGTTGATCAGGAAGTGGTGCTCGGGCCCCGGCACCTTCGCCGTGAGATGCGTGAAGACGAGGTCGTCCCAGCCGAACAGCGCCACCAGCCGGTAGGCCGCCGCGAGATCGCGGCGGATGGTGGCTTCGGTCTCGACCGGGGTGTTGTCGCGTGCCTGGCTCATGCGCCGGTCTCCTCCGGGGCAGTGGGCGATTCACGCTACGCCGCCGCCGCCGTCATCACAAGTGGCGCGCCTGTCACGACGCCGCAATGCCCCCTTAACGGCACGGTCACGGGCGGTGCTTAGCCTCCGCGAGGCTTTCCACTACCCGAACGATTCCCATGCGCGCAGACCGTCGATTCCTGTCGCTGTTTCCCATCGTCGCGCTCGCGACGGCCACCGCCGCCTGCGACGGCCTCAACAACACGCTGCCCGGCGACGACGGTGGCGGGAACCCGGTCATCGAGCCGGACTTCGAGCTGCAGCTGCTGCACTTCGCCGATGTCGACGGCGGCGGCACCGCCGCGCTCGCCAACGTCGACGCCTTCTCGGCGCTGGTCGACGCCTTCCGCGCGCAGCGGCCGGACAGCACGGTGCTGCTGTCCTCCGGCGACAACTACATCCCCGGCCCGATCTACCAGGCCAGCGCCGAGGATGCGCTTGCCAACGCCGTGGGCGTGCCCGGTGTCGGGCGCGGCGAGGTGGCCATCCTCAACGCGCTCGGTCTGCAGGCCTCCGCGGTGGGCAATCACGATCTGGACGGCGGTCCCGGCGAGTTCGCCGGCATCATCGGCGCCGACGACGCCTGGTCCGGTGCCGCTTTCCCGTATCTGTCGAGCAATCTCGACTTCGGCGCCGATGACAGCACCAGCGACCTGGCGAACCCCGGCGGCAGTGACGCCGCTGACATCGCCGGTGAGCTCGCGCCCAGCGCAGTGCTGACCGTCGGCGGCGAGCGCATCGGCGTGGTCGGCGCGGTGACGCCGACGCTGCCGTCGATCACCAGCACCGGCAGCATCGGTGTCGCGCCCGACGACGTCAGCGATGCGCTGGAAGCCATCGACGCGCTCGCCGCGGCCATCCAGCCGGCGGTCGACGCCCTGTCCGGCGATGGCATCGACAAGATCATCGTGCTGGCCCACATGCAGCAGATCGCCGTCGAGCAGGCACTGGCCACGCGTCTGGAGAACGTCGACATCATCGTTGCCGGCGGCTCCAACACGCTGCTCGCCGACGCCAACGACGACCTGCGGCCCGGCGACAGTGCTGCCGACGACTATCCGCTCGTCTACCGGTCGCCGAGCGACGAGCCCGTGCTGCTGGTCAATGTCGATGGCGACTACAAGTACCTCGGCCGGCTGATCGTCGGCTTCGACGAGAGCGGCGTCATTCTCGAGGATACCCTCGATCCGGCCGACAACGGCGCCTGGGCCGCCATCGACAGCGTGGTCGACAGCGTGCAGGGTGCGCCCATCGGCGATGTCGTGGATGTGGCCGACGCGCTGCGCGGCGTGCTCGGCGACAAGGACGGCGTCGCCACCGGCATCACCGAGGTCTTCCTGGATGGCCGCCGCGGCAGCGTCCGCACCGAGGAGACCAACCTCGGCAATCTCACCGCCGACGCCAACCTCTGGTACGCGCGCCGCGCCGACGAGGACGTGGTCATCTCGCTGAAGAACGGCGGCGGCATCCGCGCGGCCATCGGCACCGTCACCCAGCCGGCCGGCTCGAACGATCCGGACGATGTCGTGCTCGGCCCGCCCGATGCCAACGACTTCGGCAAGCCCGCGGGTGGTGTCTCGCAGCTCGACATCGAGACGGCGCTGGCCTTCAACAACGGCGTCGCCATGGTGACGCTCACCGCGGCGGAACTCCGGGACGTCATGGAGCATGCCGTCTCCGCATTCGCGCCCGGCGTCACTGCCGGCCAGTTCCCGCAGATCGGTGGCATGGCCTTCTCCTTCGATCCCGGCGCCACCGCGCGCAGCGGCGGCGATACCAACCAGGGCGCAGCCACCACCGGCGAGCGCATCCGGACCCTGGTCGTGACGCAGCCCGGCGGCGGTACCGACACCGTCGTGGCCGGTGGCGCACTGCAGGGCAACCCGAGCCGCACCTTCCGCATGGCGGTGCTCAACTTCCTGGTCGGCTGCGTGCCCGACAGTGGCGGGGAAGCCAGCGACGACTGCGGCGATGGCTATCCGTTCAAGGGGCTGAGCAACCCGCAGCGCGCGGATCTCGACGCCGATTTCGATGCCGCCGAATACGATGCGGGCGCCTTCGACTTTTCGCCGTCGGGTGGCGAGCAGGACGCGCTGGCCGAGTACCTCGCCGCGTTCCACGCCGATGCCGGCAGCGCCTTCGACGCCGCCGAGCAGGCGCCGGCCGACGACGCGCGCATCCAGAACCTGGACGCGCGCGAGGACGGCCTGGCCGGAGGTTGATCGCGTCGCCCTCGCCGGCGATGGCGGGGCGCCGCTTCCGACCGCGACGGTGAGCGCGGGGCCGCTGCTAGAGCGGCTTCGCGCTCCCGTGCGCGGTTGCCGCATCCGGTTCCGTGTCGGCGCCCTCCCAGCGCCGCGCGGTTCCGGCCGCGCGGTCGAGCCCGCTGCAGTAGGTCAGCACGCCCGGAGACCGGCGGATGCCGGCGCGGCGCAGCTTGAGGATGATGCGGGCCGGGAGTCCGACCAGGATCAGCGCCACGCCGCGTTGCTGCATGTCATCGATCACGCCGCGCAGGGTCACGATGGCGGTCGCGTCCATGCTGGGCACGTCGTGCATGTCGATGATGACGGTCCGCACGTCGGGATCGATCCGGTGCAGCGTGGCGAGTGCCTTTTCCGCCGCCGCGAAGAAGAGCGGGCCGTTGACGTCGTAGACCGCGGTCGAGGCGGGCAGCGGCGTGCCGCTGTCCCCGCGGGGCGCGTCGACACGGTCGGCGTGCGTCAGCAGCGCCATGCGACGGATGAACAGCGCACCGGCGAGGCCGGTGCCCACGGCCACCGCCACCACCATGTCGACGAACACGGTGAGCCCGAAGCAGGCCACGAGCACGGCGACATCGCCGGGCGGTGCCGAGCGCAGCGTGCGTACGAAGTGCCGGGCTTCGCTCATGTTCCACGCCACCACGAACAGCAGCGCGGCCAGCGCGCTCATCGGCACCAGGCCGAGCAGGGGTGCCAGCGCGACCATGGCCAGCAGCACCACCAGCGCGTGCGTCACCGCGGCGATCGGCGAGCGCCCGCCGCTGCGGATGTTGGTCGCCGTGCGTGCGAGCGCGGCGGTGGCGGTGATGCCGCCGAAGAACGGGGCGACCAGGTTGGCGAGGCCCTGGCCGACGAGCTCGCCGTTGGCGTCGTGGCGGGTTCGCGTCATGCCGTCCGCGACCACGGAGCAGAGCAGCGACTCGATGGCGGCCAGCATCGCGATGGCAAAGGCCGGACCAGCGAGGTCGCGGATCAGTGCGAGATCCACGCGCAGGGTTTCGCCGTCGGCACCGGGAAGGCGCCAGGGGAGGACGGCCGTCGGCGGCGCCGGGGGTACGCCGCTGCCGCTCTGCTCGCCGATCCGCCATTCGAACTCGGACGCGATGGTGGCCACCGGGGCGCCGTCTCCGGGCATGACGTGATTGGCGACCCATGCGGCCGCCGCGCCGGCCGCGAGCCCGATCAGGGGCGCCGGTACCGGGGTCTTCAGGCGCGGCCAGAGCAGCAGTGCCGCGAGGGAAAGGACGCCGACGGCGAGCGTGCTCGGGTGCAGTTCGGCCAGATGCGCGACGGTGTCGGCGAGGCTCGCCAGCAGATGGCCCGCTCCCGCTCCGTCGAGGCCGATGAACTGCGGGATCTGCAGCGCGGCGATCACCAGCGCGATGCCGCTGGTGAAACCGAGCACCACCGGATAGGGAACGAACTGGATGAGGCGTCCCATGCCGCCGAGGCCCAGGGCGACGAGGATGCAGCCGGCCATCAGCGTGGCGATCAGGAGGCCGCCGAGACCGTGCTCGGCGACGATGGGGAACAGGATGACCACGAAGGCGGCGGTCGGCCCGGTGACGTTGAAGCGCGAGCCACCGGCCAGCGCTGCCACTGCTCCTGCGACGATGGCCGTGTAGAGGCCGTGCTGCGGTGGCACACCAGTGGCGATCGCCAGCGCCATCGACAGCGGGACCGCCACCATGCCGACCGTGATGCCGGCCAGCGCATCCCGGCGGACGTCGGAGAGGTCATAGTGGTCGCGCAGGCTGGCGCGGAGCGCGCTGAACAGGGGGACGGAGAACATGGCGTGGCGGTCGCGGTGCGGTTCCGGATGAGGCTCGGCCCGGAATCTTAAGGCCTGCACCGGGGCGATCGCGGCGCGTGCCGCCTGTCAGCGCCGGAAGTCGTGTCCCAGGTAGACCTCGCGCACCTGCTGGTTCTGCTCGATCTCGTCGGGCCGGCCCTCGGCGATGACGCGGCCCTCGGCCAGGATGTAGGCGTGCGAGCAGATGCCCAGCATCTCGCGCACGTTGTGGTCGGTGACCAGCACGCCGATGTCGCGGGCGCGCAGGTGCTGCACGATGCTCTGGATGTCCTTGACCGCGATCGGGTCGACGCCCGCGAAGGGCTCATCGAGCAGCACGAAGCGCGGATTGGCGGCCAGCGCGCGCGCGATCTCCACGCGCCGGCGCTCGCCGCCGGACAGCGCCATGCCGAGGTTGTCGCGCACGCGGCCGATGTGGAACTCCTCGAGCAGGCGTTCCATCTCCTCGTTGCGCCGGGCGCGCGAGAGATCCCTGCGCGTCTCCAGGATGGCGAGGATGTTCTCGGCCGTGGTCAGCTTGCGGAAGACGCTGGCTTCCTGCGGCAGATAGCCGACTCCGCGCCGGGCGCGCACGTGCATGGGCGTGCGCGTGACGTCGTGCCCGTCGAGCGTGATGGTGCCGCCGTCGGCCGCGATCAGCCCGACCATCATGTAGAAGGAGGTGGTCTTTCCGGCGCCGTTGGGGCCGAGCAGGCCGACGACCTCGCCGGCGCGCACGGTCAGCGAGACATCGTGGACCACCGTGGTCTTCTTGAAGCGCTTGTGCAGGTTGCGCGCGCTGAAGACGCCCGGGCCATCGCTGCGCGGCGCTGCGTCGTCGTCCGGATTCATTCGCGCAGATCCTCGACGGTCTCGGGGTCGATGGTGATGCGGACGCGCCCACCGCTGCCGCCGTTCGCGGTGATGCGCTGGCTGGCGATCTCGTAGCGGAGCTGCTCGCCGCGCAGGCGGTCGGTGCCGCGGGTCAGTGCCACCGCGCCCTCGAGCTCGACCACGCCGCTGCCGCGGTGATAGGCGATGCGCTGCGCCCGTGCCTCGATGGGGCGCCGGTCGGACTCGCTCTCGGGCGGCGTGTGCGTGAGCTCGGCGGGCTGGCCGCTGATGCGCACGTGCACGCCGTCGTCGGTGTTGCGCTCCAGCACCAGCGTGTCGCCGCGGACTTCCAGGTTCCGGCTGGTGAAGACGACATCCCCGCTGTAGCGCATGTTGCCGTCGCGGGTCAGCTCCGCGGACGATGCCGATATCTCCATGGGGGCCTGGCCGGCGAGGCGATCCGGCACCGCGTCCTGTGCGCCGGCGTTGCCGCCCAGCGTCATCGCCGCCAGCAGCACGGCCGCGCCGCAGGTGCGCCTGTCAGGCCGGGTCATCGTATTGCATCCGTACGTTCTCGAGGACCCGCAGCCGGCCCCCATCCCAGTCGGCGCGCAGCCCGGTGCCGCGCATGCTGCGGCCGGGGCCGTCGAGCCGCACATCGGCGTCGCTGCGCAGTTCCCGGCTCCCGGCGTCGGCCGTCAGTCGCGCCAGCTCGCCATCCAGCGCGGCGCCGTCCGGCCACTGGCCGGCGATCGTCACGCCGCCGGTCAGCTCCAGCGCGCGCGTTCCGGCGGGGACTTCGCCGCGCGGCGCCTGCAGCGACCACACGTCGTGGTTGCCCAGACCGATGACGCGCGGTGCCTCGATGGCGACGCGCTCGCTCGCGAACACGGTGAGCGCTTCGGCGCGAACGCTGAACAGCGGTGCGCCGGTCTCGTCGCTGCGGGTCCACCGGGCGCCGCGCACCGTGTAGCGCGGCGGATCGGCGACGGCCACCGCGGTGTCGCCGGTCGGGCCGCCGCCGTCGCTCAGCATGCTGCCCAGCCACAGCACCGCCGCGGCACCCAGCAGCAGTGCCAGCCACCAGTCGCGCGCCGGGCGCCTCACGCCTCGCGCCCCCGGGCCGCGAGCACCAGGTCGGCGGCCTCGCGCACGGCGCCGAAGCCGCCATCGTGCTGGCTCGCCCAGTGCGCGACCGCGCGGGCACGAGGATGAGCATCGGCCACCGTCAATGCCAGCCCGACCCGTTCCATGAGCGGCAGGTCGGGCGTGTCGTCCCCCATGGCCGCGCACTCGGCGTCGGTCAGGCCCAGGGCGTCGCGCACGCGCTCGTACTCGGGCAGCTTGTCGGCGACCTGCAGCGCGATGTGCTGCACCCCCAGCCTCTCCAGGCGGCGCTGGATGGCCTGTGACGGCCGGCCGGAGATGACGGCGACGGCGATACCGGCCTCGAGCAGCAGCTTGATGCCGAGACCGTCTCGGACATGGACCGTCTTGAGCTCGGTGCCGTCCGGTGCCAGCCACAGCCGGCAGTCGGTGAGCACGCCGTCGACGTCGAGGAACAGACAGCGGATGCGCGCCGCGCGCGTCGCCACCGTCTCGGTATTCGGGAATGTCCGGTTCATGCGGCTCCGGCGCGCAGCAGATCGTGAAGATGGACCACGCCGCAGATGCGGCCTTCCTCGTCCTCCACCAGCAGGCTGGTGATGGCGTGTTCCTCCATGCGGTGCACGGCCTCCGCCGCCAGCGCGGAGCTCGCGATGCGGCGCCCGCCCTCGGTCATGACCCGGCGGACCGGGACCGCGTGGATGTCGGTGCCGGCCTCGAGCACGCGGCGGAGATCACCGTCGGTGAATATGCCCACCACCTGCTCGTCGGTGCCGGTGATCACGGTCATGCCCATGCGCTTGCGCGTGACCTCGAGCAGCGCCTCGGCGAGCGGCGTCTCCGCCGTCACGCTGGGTACGTCGTCGCCGGTGTGCATGAGATCCGCCACCTTGAGCAGCAGGCGCCGCCCGAGCGCGCCGCCGGGATGACTGCGCGCGAAATCCTCCTGCGTGAAGCCGCGCGCCTCGAGCAGCGCCACCGCCAGCGCGTCGCCGAGCACCAGCGTGACCGTGGTGCTGGCGGTGGGCGCCAGATTGAGCGGGCAGGCTTCCTGTGCCACCGATATGTCCAGATGCACGTCGGCCATGCGCGCCATGGTCGATTCCGGCTTGCCGGTCATGCTGACCAGCGGCACGCCGAGCCGCTTGATGAGCGGCAGGATGGTGACCACCTCGTGCGTCTCGCCGGAGCTCGAGATCGCCAGCACGACGTCCTCGCGCGTGATCATGCCGAGGTCGCCGTGGCTGGCCTCGCCGGGATGCACGAAGAAGGCCGGCGTTCCGGTCGAGGCCAGCGTTGCCGCGATCTTGCCGGCGATGTGCCCCGACTTGCCCATGCCGGTCACCACCACGCGCCCGCGACACCCCAGGAAGAGCTCGCAGGCCCGGGCGAAGGTGTCGTCCACGCGCGCGTGCAGCGCATCCAGAGCGGCGCGCTCGATCTCGATGACGCGGGTTCCGAGGGCTTTGAGTGCGTCCTTGTCCATGCACGCGTTCGGGTGGCAGCGGGCGGCGATGTCGCCGCGCGCAGTGTAACCGGTGGCGGTATCGGTCTCCGCGCGTGCGCGTGCGGCCTTGAGCGGGATCAGCCCTTGATGCGCTCGTAGGCGTCGAGCGCACGCCGGCGCGTGGCCTTGAGGTCGACCATCGGCCCGGGGTAGTCGCGGCCGAGCACGATGCCCGCCTGCTGCAGCGTCTGCGGCTTCGCGTCCCAGGGCGCGTGCAGCGCGTCGTCGGGCAGGGTGGCGATCTCCGGCACCCAGTGACGCACGTAGGCGCCGTCGCCATCGAACTTTCCGCCCTGCAGCACCGGGTTGAAGATGCGGAAGTAGGGTGCGGCGTCGGCGCCGCAGCCGCCGGCCCACTGCCAGCCCAGGGTGTTGCTGGCGAGGTCGGCATCGACCAGCGTGTCCCAGAACCAGCGCGCGCCTTCCTGCCACGGGATCAGCAGGTTCTTGGTGAGGAAGGACGCGACGATCATCCGTACCCGGTTGTGCATCCAGCCGGTGTGCCACAGCTGGCGCATGCCGGCGTCGACGATGGGAACGCCGGTGCGGCCGGCCTGCCAGGCTGCGAGGTCGTCCGCATAGTCGTCCGGGCTCCGCCACGGGAAGGCGTCGAAGCGCCGGTTGAGCGGCGTGTGCGGCGTCTCCGGATAGTGGTAGATGAGGTGATACGCGAATTCGCGCCAGATCAGCTCGCGCCGGAAGTGGTCCACGCCCTTCGATTCGGGCGCCGAGACCGCGCATTGCCACGCTTCGCGCGGCGAGAGGTCGCCGTGGTGCAGGTGCGGTGACAGGCCCGACGTGCCGTCGATGCCGGGGAAGTCGCGCTCGTCGTGATAGGCACCGGCGGCGCTGCCCTCGAAGAAGCGTGCGAGGCGCTCGCGGGCGCCGTCGCAGCCCGGTCTCCAGTGCCGGTAGAAGCCGGCATCCCAGTCGATGCGCGGCAGCAGCCGGAGCGCCTCGATGGCGTCCCTGCCGGTGGGCAGGTCGGCTGTGCCCGCCGGGGAGGGGACGGCGTCGGGCGCGGGAAGCGGAGCGGCGATGTCGCCGAACTTGGCGAAGGCGCGGCCGAATGGCGAGTAGACGCGGTAGGGATCGCCGTTACCGGTGGCGAGCGCCCAGGGTTCGACCATGAGGCTGCCGTTGTGGCTCTCCACGGTGATGCCGTCGTCGCGCAGTGCACTCTTGAGCGCGGTGTCGCGCACGATGGCATCGGGCTCGTAGCAGCGGCACCAGTGCACGGCATCGGCGCCGATGGCACCGATCAACCGGCGCAGCTCGGCCAGGGTGTCGCCGGCCACGACCACCAGCCCGGCGCCGCGCGCGCGCAGCGCCTCGTCGAGCGCCACCAGGCTGTGGTGCAGCCACCATCGCGAGGCGCCGCCCGGGGGCCAGTCGCCATCCTCGTGGGGCGCGTGCACGTAGACCGGCAGCACGTGGTCGGCGGTGTCCAGCGCCGCGTGCAGCGCGGGCTGGTCGCTGACGCGGAGGTCGCGTCGGAAGAGGACGATCGCGGTCGACATCGCGGGTCGCAGTGGCTCGGCGGTATACAATGGGCTGATGCTAACCGCCTCCCAGAACCGGCCTCGGTCCCGTTCCGAGCGTTGTCGAGGATCGCGTCCGGCATGAGCGCGGAAACCGCCATCGATGTGCGCGGCGTCACCAAGCGCTTCGGCGCGCTGACCGCGCTGAATTCGGTCGACCTGCAGGTGCAGCGCGGCGAGTTCTTCGGTCTGCTGGGGCGCAACGGCGCCGGCAAGTCGACGCTCATCGGCATCATCTCCGGTCTGGTGCGCGCCACCGGCGGGGATGTCTCGGTGCTCGGCCACGACGTGGTGCGCGATTTCCGCGCCGCGCGCCGGAGCCTGGGCGTGGTGCCGCAGGAGCTGGTGTTCGATCCCTTCTTCAAGGTCATCGATACCTTGCGCCTGCAGGCCGGTTACTACGGCTGCGGGCGCGAGTCCTGGCCGTGGATCGACGAGCTGCTCGAGCGCCTGGAACTGAGCGACAAGCGCAACGCCACCATGCGCGCGCTTTCCGGCGGCATGAAGCGGCGCGTGCTGATCGCGCAGGCGCTGGTGCACCGGCCGCCGGTGGTGGTGCTGGACGAGCCCACCGCGGGCGTCGATGTCGAGCTGCGCCGCACGCTGTGGACCTTCGCGCGCGAGCTGCACGCCGCCGGCCACACCATCGTGCTGACCACGCATTATCTGGAGGAGGCCGAGGACCTGTGCTCGCGGGTGGCCATCGTCGATCGCGGCGCGGTCAAGGTGGTGTCGAGCACGCGCGATCTGCTGGCCTGCCACCAGTTCCGCTTCCTGCGCGTGTCGCTTTCGGGTGCGCCGCTGCCGGATCGCTATCGCGAGCAGGCGGAGTCGGTGGCCGAGGGCGAGTGGGAACTCAAGCTCGACCGCAGGTCGCAGCCCATCGGCACCGTGCTCGAGGATCTGCGGGAGGCCGGCTGCCGGGTCGAGGACATCGCCACGCGCGAACCCAGCCTCGAGGATGTCTTCGTCGCGCTCACCGAGGGGAACGCCCGTGCAGCCTGAGGTCATGAGCCTGCGCGCCATCGTCACCAAGGAGGTGCGCCGCTTCTGGAGCGTGCTCGGCCAGACCGTGACCGCACCGGTGGTCACCGCGCTGCTCTTCCTGCTGGTGTTCTCGCACGTGCTGGAGGGGCGCGAGTCCGGCTATCCGGGCGTGGCCTACACGCAGTTCCTGGTGCCGGGCCTGATGATGATGCAGGTGCTGCAGAACGCCTTCGCCAACACCTCGTCGTCGCTGGCGCAGAGCAAGATCATGGGCAACATCGTGTTCCTGCTGATGGCGCCGCTGTCGGCCCGCGACCTGTACATCGGCTACATCAGCGCGGCGTTGCTGCGCTCGACCCTGGTGGCGCTGGCCATCTTCGTGTTCACCTGGCCCTTCGTGCATCTGCCCATCGCGCACCCCTTCGCGCTGCTTGCCATCATGCTGCTGGCCGCCGGCACCATGGGCTCGCTGGGCATCATCGCGGGCATCGTGGCGACCAAGTTCGATCACATCGCGGCCTTCCAGAACTTCCTGATCATGCCGCTGACCTTCCTGTCCGGCGTGTTCTACTCGGTGCACGGGCTGCCCGAGCTCTGGTACGAGATCAGCCTGTTCAATCCCTTCTTCTACATGATCGACGGCTTCCGCTACGGCTTCTTCGGTACCGCTGACGTCTCGATCTGGCGCAGTCTGGCGTGGAGCCTGGGCTTCTTCGCCGCCACCGCGACCACGGCCATCGCCTGGCTGGGCAGCGGCTACCGCCTGCGCGGCTGACGTTACCGGCGCGAAACTGCCGGAACGGGTAGGGCGCCGCGTGCGCGGCGCTGTCACCATGGCCGGATACAAGACCGCCACAGGAGGAGACGCCATGGCGGCAGCACAAGCACGGGGTTCCGCGCGCGACCCGCGCGTCGTGATCATCGGGGCCGGCATGTCCGGTCTGCTGATGGGCATCCGCCTGAAGCAGGCGGGCATCGACGATTTCGTCATTCTCGAGAAGGCCGCCGATCTGGGCGGCACCTGGCGCGAGAACACCTATCCGGGCATCGCCTGCGACATCCCGTCGCACTTCTACAGCTATTCCTTCGCGCCCAACCCGGGCTGGAGCCACTGGTTCGCGCCGGGCGGCGAGATCAAGGACTACTTCGCGAGCGTGGCGCAGGCGCACGGCCTGCCGGCGCGCATCCGCTACAACAGCGAGGTCGCCGAGGCGCGGCGCAGCGACGGCACGTGGCGCATCCGCTGCACCGACGGCACCGAGATGGAAGCCGACATGGTGGTGGCCGCCACCGGCGTTCTGCACCATCCCCGCATGCCCGACATCCCGGGCCTGTCCGATTTCCGCGGCGCCTGCTTCCACTCCGCGCAGTGGCGGCACGACGAGCCGCTCGACGGGCGCCGCATCGGCGTCATCGGGACCGGCTCCACCGCCACGCAGATCACCGCCGCGCTGGTGCCGCGCGCGGGGCAGCTCTCCCTGTTCCAGCGCACCGCGCAGTGGGTGTTCCCGCTGCCGAACCCCGAGCACTCGCGCTTCGCCAGGTGGTGCTTCCGCCGGCTGCCCGGCGCGGGCCGGGCCTGGTACCACCTGACGCGTCTGCTGTTCCAGTGGACCTTCTCGCGCGCCGTGCTCGGCCACAACCTGGCGCATCGGATGCTGGCCGGCATCGCGCGTCGCAATCTCGAGCGCAGCGTGCGCGATCCGGCGCTCCGCGAACGCCTGCGGCCCGACTACGAACCGTTCTGCAAGCGCCTGATCATCTCGCCGGACTTCTACGACAAGATCCAGCAGCCCAACGCCGAGCTGGTGACCGCCCCCATCGAGCGTGTCGAGACCGAGGGGGTGCGCACCACCGACGGCCGGCTGCACGCGCTCGACGTGCTGGTGCTGGCCACCGGCTTCGAGGCGCAGCGCTACGTGCGACCGCTGCAGCTGATCAACGAGCGTGACGAGACCCTGGAAGAGGCCTGGTCCGGCGGCGCCCGCGCGCTGCGCTCGGTGGCGGTGCCGGGCTTCGCCAACTTCTTCATGGTGGCCGGGCCGTACACGCCGGTGGGGAACTACCCGCTGATCCAGACCTCCGAGATCCAGGCCGACTACATCATGGCCTTCGTCGAGCGCTTCCGGAACGGCGAGGCCAGTCGCTTCGAAGCGCGCCCGGAGGCGCTGGAGCGTTTCGTCCGGGACATGGATGCCGGCTCCGAGCGCACCATCTGGCGCACCGGCGGGTGCCAGAGCTGGTATCTCGACGAGCGCGGCCGCATCTCGATGTGGCCGTGGAGCTTCGAGCGCTTCCGGCGCGAGATGCGCCGGCCGCAGTGGCAGGAGTACACGGTGTCTTAGCGCACACCGCAATCAAAGGGGAGATCACGCGATGTCGACAACCGAGGAACGCCTCGACCGCATGGAAGCCATCGAGGCGCTGCGCCGCCTCAAGCACGAGCATTACTGCCTGGCGGTCGATCGCGCCGTGTGCCGCAGCGATCGCGCCGAATACGACGCCCTCGTCGAGCGGCTGGCGCCCGACATCGAGGTCAGCTTCACGGGCTTCGGTCGCTTCAGCGGCAAGGAGGCGGCGGCGCCGTTCTTCATCGACGGTGTCGGCAGCATGCTGAGCTGGTGCCAGCACCGCGTCGGCAACCCGATCATCGACGTCGACGGCGACACCGCGCGCGGGCAGTGGACCGTGTTCTGCCCGGCCATCGCCACCGACGCCGCGCCCACCGGGCCCGGCCCGATCATCATCGTGGGGCGCTACGACGAGCGCTATCGCCGCACCGACGGGCGCTGGTACTGGACGCATCTGGACGCCCGGCTGGAGCTGCTCGGGCCGGCCGAGGCCTTCTGGCAGGGGGCGACCTGGGCGGAGTGAGTCCCGGCTCGCTCAGCCTCCGTGCAGCGAGCTCGGACGAAGCTGCCGCTCGCTGCGCACGACGTGCAGAACGTAGACGGTGCCTTCCTGCTTCTCGTGCCGGTAGATGACACGACAGGGCGGCTCCACGATCTGCCGGTACCGCTTGCCATCGAGTTCCGGCGGAAACGATCCGCTGTCCGGATGCGACTCGAGATGGTCGATGTGCGCGAAGACCTTCCGGACCAACGCGCGAGTGGCAGGAGCGTTGTCCAGCGCGTTGTAGTCGGCAATCGCGTCGAGGTCGGCGAGGGCAGGCTCCGTCCAGACTACCGCAGCCATCGAGCCATCTTGGACCTGGCCTGCTCGTGGGAGAGCGTGCGGCCTTCATCCAGGGCCTTCTCCCCGCGGGCGATGCCCTCGAGCAGCTGCATCTTCGCCTGAAGCCTGTCGTAGCTGTCGACATCGACCAGATAGGCGGAAGGGAGGCCGTGCTGGGTGATCAGGATCGGCTCCCTGTCGCGGGCCAGGTCCTTCAGCAGGTCGGTGGCTTTCCGCTTCAGCGTGGTGACGAGCTCGGTGCGCATCCAGTGATACTAGAGTGGCACTCGCGGGCCGTGCAAGTGCGGGGCGGCGGAGCGCTTCCCCTGCACCCCTGGCGGCAAGCTCGGGGCTGACGGGCTATCGCCACCGCGTTGACGCCGGCTCGGAGTACAATTGCGGGTTCAGCCAGTTACCGGCAGATCATGCAGGCGCAAGAGATTCAGCAGCTCATCGAATCGGGCCTCCCCGGCGCGCAGGTGACCGTGCGCGGCGACGACGGTCAGCATTTCGAGGCCGAGATCGTCTATTCGGGCTTCGCCGGTCATTCGGTGCTGGCGCAGCATCGCATGGTCTACGCCGCGCTCGGCGAGCGCATGGGCGGCGAGATCCACGCGCTGGCGCTGCGTACCCGGCCCGAGTAGCGCGCATGGACAAGCTGCTCATCGAGGGCGGGGCACGTCTGTCCGGCGAGATCACCGCGTCCGGTGCCAAGAACGCGGCGCTGCCCATCCTCTGCTGCGCGCTGCTGTCGGGCGAGCCGCTGCGGCTGACCAATCTGCCGCAGCTGCAGGACGTGCGCACCACCCAGCGCCTGCTGCGCGAGCTCGGCGCGCAGGTCGACGCCGACCCCGATGCCGCGACGGCGACGGTGTGCGCGTCGACGCTGACCACGCACACCGCGCCCTACGAGCTGGTCAAGACCATGCGCGCGTCGATCCTGGTGCTCGGTCCGCTGCTGGCGCGCTCGGGCGAGGCGCGGGTATCGCTGCCGGGCGGCTGCGCCATCGGCGCGCGACCGGTGGACATCCACCTGGAGGGCCTGCGCGCGATGGGCGCCGAGGTCACCGTCGAAGGCGGCTTCATCCATGCGCGCGCGTTGCGCCTGTGCGGCACGCGCTTCGTCATGGACACGGTGACCGTCACCGGCACCGAGAACCTGATGATGGCCGCCACGCTGGCCGAGGGCACCACGGTGCTGGAGAACGCCGCGCGCGAGCCCGAGGTCGCCGATCTGGCCCGGTGTCTGAACGCGATGGGTGCGCGCATCAGCGGCGCCGGTACCGCCACCGTGACCGTCGAGGGTGTGCCGGCGCTGCACGGCGCCGAGCACCGCGTGCTGCCGGACCGCATCGAGATCGGCACCTTCCTGGTGGCGGCGGCGATGACGCGCGGCAGCATCACCATCCACGCCACCGGCAACGGTCTGCTCGACGCGGTGCTGCGCAAGCTGGAGCGTGCCGGTGCCCGCATCACCTGCGGCGATGACCACATCGCGCTCGACATGGACGGGGCGCGGCCGAAGTCGGTGGATATCCACACTGCGCCGTTCCCGGGCTTCCCGACCGACATGCAGGCACAGTTCATGGCGATGGACGCGGTGGCCGACGGCGTCGGCACCATCGTCGAGAACGTGTTCGAGAACCGTTACATGCACGCGCTGGAACTGCAGCGACTGGGTGCCGACATCCGCGTGGAAGGCAATACCGCCATCGTGCGCGGCCGCGAGCAGCTGCAGGGTGCGCCGGTGATGGCGACCGATCTCCGCGCCTCGGCCGGCCTGGTGCTGGCCGGACTGGTGGCCGACCGGCACACGCTGATCGACCGTATCTACCATCTCGATCGCGGCTACGAGCGCCTGGAAGAGAAGTTCCGCGATCTCGGCGCGCATGTGCAGCGCGTCACCCGGATTCCGCAGGAGGCGGCATGAGCAACCCGTCCGGCATCACGCTGGCCCTGTCCAAGGGCCGCATTCTCGAGGAAAGTCAGCCGCTGCTCGACCAACTCGATCTGCGGCCGCGCGACGGCCTCGACGACCGTCTGCTGCGCCTGCCGGCGCGGGCCGACGGTGTCGATCTGCTGGTCATCCGCGCCGCCGACGTGCCACCCTACGTCGAGCACGGCGCCGCCGACATCGGCATCGTCGGCAAGGACGTGCTGATGGAGCACGGCGGCAACGGGCTGTTCGAGCCGCTGGATCTGCAGATCGCCGCCTGCCGGCTGGTGGTCGCGGGCCTGCCCGGCCAGGACCTCGACGCGCTGCGCCGCCGGCCGCGAATCGCCACCAAGTACCCGGCGATCGCGCGCCAGCACTTCGGGCGCAGTGGCCGCCAGGTCGAGATCATCAAGCTCTACGGCTCGATGGAGCTGGCGCCGCTGGTGGGCCTGGCCGATGCCATCGTCGATCTGGTCGCCACCGGCAGCACCCTGCGCGCCAACGGGCTGGTCGAGTACGAGACCATCGTGCCGGTGACCTCGCGGCTGGTGGTCAACAAGGCCGCCATGAAGACCAAGCACGCCGCCGTCACGCACTGGATCGCGCGTTTCCGCGAGCTGGTCGCGGAAGCCGGAGCCGCGGCGTGAGCGAGCGACCCATGCAGTGGCTCGACGCCGGAGCCGAGGGCTTCGACGCCGCGCTGTCGCGGCTGCTCGACCGGCTGCCCGAGCGCGACGAGGAAGTACGCGGCATCGTCGCCGGCATCGTCGGCGAGGTGCGCGCGCGCGGCGATGCCGCGGTCGTGGACTACACCCGCAGGCTCGACCGCATGCCCTGCGACGACGGGCGCGTGCCGGAAGTCACCGCCGCCGAGCTGCAGGCCGCGCTCGACCGGCTCGACCCGGCGCTGCGCACCGCGCTGGAAACCGCGCGCGACCGCATCTTCGACCACGCCGAGCAGCAGTCGCTGCGCGGATTCGAATACGCCGACGCCGACGGCAACCGGCTGGGTGTGCGCATCACCGCCATCGACCGGGCCGGCATCTACGTGCCGGGCGGGCGCGCGGCCTATCCCAGCTCGGTGCTGATGAACGCGGTGCCGGCGCGCGCCGCCGGCGTCGGCGAGATCGTCATGTGCGTGCCGACGCCGGACGGTCTGCGCAACGACACCGTGCTGGCGGCGGCCGCGCTGGCGGGCGTCGACCGCGTGTTCGCCATCGGCGGTGCGCAGGCGGTGGCGGCCATGGCCTACGGCACCGATACCGTGCCGGCGGTGGACAAGATCGTCGGCCCCGGCAACGCCTACGTGGCCGAGGCCAAGCGCCAGGTCTTCGGGCGCGTCGGCATCGACTCGGTGGCCGGGCCCAGCGAGGTGTGCATCATCACCGACGGCAGCGCGCCGGTGGAGTGGGTCATCCAGGACCTGTTCGCGCAGGCCGAGCACGACGAGGAGGCGCAGTCCATCCTGGTGTGCCCGGACGCCGACTATCTCGCGCGCGTCGAGCGGGCACTGCCCGATGCCATCGCCGCCACCCCGCGCGGCGCCATCGTGCGCACGGCGCTGGCCGACCGCGGCGCACTGATCAAGGTGCGCGATCTGGCGCAGGCCGTGGACGTGGCCAATGTCATCGCTCCCGAGCACCTCGAACTTGCGGTGGCGGATCCGGACGCGCTCATGCCCGCCGTGCGCCACGCCGGCGCCATCTTCGTGGGCGTGCATTCGCCGGAGGCGCTGGGCGACTACTGCGCCGGTCCCAACCACGTGCTGCCCACCTCGCGCGCGGCGCGCTACGCCAGCCCGCTGGGTACCTACGAGTTCCAGAAGCGCAGCAGCATCATCGCCTGCTCCGAACCCGGCGCCGCGAAGCTCGCGCCGGTGGCGGCGGCCATCGCCGATGCCGAGGGCCTCGCCGCCCACGCCGCCAGCGCGCGGTTGCGGCAGGGCTGAGCGCGGATCCCGGCCAGGGGGCGGCCGTGGTCAGGAGGGCCGGAACCGCGTCATCTGCAGGTCCTGAATCGGTTTGTAGTGCTTGGCGTTGCCGGTGAGCAGGACCTCGTTCGCTTCCACGGCGGTGGCCGCGATCAGGGCGTCGGCCACGCCGATGGCGCTGGCCAGCGCGTACTCCTCGATGTAGATGGAGGCGCGGTGGCCGGTGTTGCCCGACAGCGGCACGGTGGTGAAGCCGAAGTCGTTGAGGAAGGAACGGATGTGGTGGGTCTCCCGCTTGTCCCGGGCACCCTGCAACAGCTCCATGTAGGTCACGATCGAGATGCTGCGCCGGTCGGCCGCATCGATCGCTCTGGCAGCCTTGGGGTTGCCCCGCAGGAACCAGATCAGGACGTCGGTATCAAAGAGCATCGTAGCGGCGGCGGCGTAGCTTCCGGACGTGCTCGTCAACGGGGAGGCGCCCGTCCTGGTCGCTCCAGATCCCGAACGCCGCGTGCTGCGAAGCTGCGGCGGAACGGCCTTCGGCATGCGCGTCGATCGGTTCCATGATGGCCGCCGGCTTGCCTCTGTAGAGCAGAGTGATGCGCTCCTTCCGCTTCAGGGCCCTGATGATCTCCGCGGACTTCTTGCGCAGGTCGACGAAGGAGGCTTCCATGAGCGCGCCTCACAATATGCACACTTATACTGTACATTCATGAAGCGTTCGGTGCAATGCTGCCGGGCTCCGGAGCGCCTCTCATGCCCAGCCTTCGTTCAGCCCTTCTCCAGCTCGCGCGCCAGCGCGATCATGTTGGCGGTGGCCGCAGATGCGTCGTCGCGGCGGTGGATGAGGTCCATGCGCGCGCGCGGCGCGTCGCCGGCGATGGGGCGGTAGGTGACCCCCTCGGAATGGATCTGCTGCATCGAGGCCGGCACCAGCGACACGCCGAGGCCGGCGGCCACCAGGTTGACGATCGAGGTCACCTGCGAGGTCTCCTGCGCCACCTTGGGGCTGAAGCCGTTGCGCCGGCAGGCGCTGATGATCTCGTCGTAGAGCCCGGCACCGACGATGCGCGGGAACAGCACGAAGGCCTCCCCGGCGAGCGCCCACAGCGACAGGCTCTGGAAGTGCGCCAGCGCGTGACCCAGCGGCAGCGCCACCAGCATGTCCTCGTCGAACAGCGCCTCGGAGACCAGCTCGGCGGTCTCGCCCAGCAGCGGCCGCACGAAGGCGATGTCGCTCTCCTCCTTGAGCACCGCCTCGGCCAGCACCGGCGTGCTGTTCTCCTCCAGTGACAGGTGGATCTCCGGATAGCGGCGGCCGAACTCGCGGATGGTGCGCGGGACGAAGGGGTGGAATGGGGCCGAGTTGATCATGCCGATGCGCAGGCGTCCGACGTCCCCGCGCGCCACGCGCTGGGCGCGTTCCACCGCCGCATCGGCCGCGGCCACGATGTGGCGGGCGTCCTCGAAGAAGGAGTTGCCGGCTTCGGTCAGTTCCACGCCGCGCGGCAGTCGCCGGAACAGGGGCGTGCCGAGCTCGTTTTCCAGCGCGCGGATCTGCTGCGACAGCGGCGGCTGGCCGATGCCCAGCCGCTCGGCGGCGCGCGTGAAGTGGCGGGCCTCGGCGACCGCGAGAAAGTAGCGCAGGTGCCGCAATTCCATATCGAAAACATATGAGAAGTGATCCAATCATATATTGGACATATCGCAAGGGCTGCGTCTAGAGTGCTGCGCATCGGCCGGACGGTTACGGCCAGAGGAGACAATGTGACCCAGTTCAAGGACAGCGACGCGATCGAGACCGGCGAGTGGATCGAGTCGCTCGATTCGGTTCTGCAGCGCGAGGGCCCCGAGCGCGCCCACTTCCTGCTCGAGACGCTGATCGAGCGCGCGCGGCGTTCGGGTGCCTTCATCCCGTTCTCGCCCAACACCGCCTACATCAACACCATTCCGCCCGACGCCGAGGCGCGCTCCGAAGGCGATCACGCGCTGGAGTGGAAGATCCGCTCGCTGATCCGCTGGAACGCCATCGCGATGGTGGTGAACTCCAACCGCGAGCACGCCGGCGTCGGTGGTCACATCGCCAGCTTCGCGTCGGCCGCCACCATCTACGACGTCGGCTTCAACCACTTCTTCAAGGGGCCGGACCACCCCGATGGCGCCGACCTGCTCTACATCCAGGGCCACGTCACGCCCGGCATCTACGCGCGCGCCTTCCTGGAAGGGCGGCTGACCGAGGAGCAGATCTTCAACTTCCGCTACGAGTCCGAGGGCAAGGGCGTGTCGTCCTACCCGCACCCGTGGCTGATGCCGGACTTCTGGCAGTTCCCGACCGTATCCATGGGCCTGGGACCGATCACCTCGATCTACCAGGCGCGCTTCATGAAGTACCTGGAGAACCGCGGTCTGGCGACCACCAACGGCCGCAAGGTGTGGTGCTTCTGCGGCGACGGCGAGATGGACGAGCCCGAATCGCTCGGCGCCATCGACATCGCCGCGCGCGAGAAGCTGGACAACCTGGTCTTCGTGGTCAACTGCAACCTGCAGCGGCTTGACGGCCCGGTGCGCGGCAACGGCAAGATCATCCAGGAGCTGGAGGGCGTCTTCCGCGGCGCCGGCTGGAACGTCATCAAGGTGATCTGGGGCTCGGCCTGGGACGCGCTGCTGGCGCGCGATGCCAGCGGCAAGCTGCTGGAGCTGATGAACGAGACCGTCGACGGCGAGTACCAGTCCTTCAAGGCGCGCGGCGGCAAGTTCACGCGCGAGCACTTCTTCGGCAAGTATCCGGAGACCGCGAAGCTGGTCGAAGCCATGTCGGACGAGGACATCGCCCGCCTCAACCGCGGCGGTCACGACCCGCACAAGCTGTTCGCGGCCTATCACCGCGCCGTCAACCATGCCGACGGCCGGCCCACCGTCATCCTCGCCAAGACCGTCAAGGGCTACGGCATGGGCGAGGCCGGCGAGGGCCAGAACATCACCCATCAGCAGAAGAAGATGGGAGAGGAGGCGCTCAAGGCCTTCCGCGACCGCTTCCAGATCCCGATCAGCGACGAGCAGATCAAGGACACGCCCTTCTATCACCCGGGCGAGGATTCCGAGGAGATCAAGTACCTCAAGGCGCGGCGCGAGGCGCTCGGCGGCTATCTGCCCCAGCGTCAGGTCACCGCGCCGGCGCTGGAGATTCCGCCGCTGAGCGCCTTCCAGCGCCAGCTCGACGGCAGCGGTGAGCGCGAGGTCTCCACCACCATGGCCTTCGTGCAGTTCCTGCAGGCGCTGATCCGCGACAAGAAGGTCGGCGATCGCGTGGTGCCGATCATTCCGGACGAGGCGCGCACCTTCGGCATGGAGGGCATGTTCCGCAGCCTCGGCATTTACTCGGTGGTCGGCCAGAAGTACCGTCCCGAGGACGCCGACTCGCTGGCCTTCTACAAGGAGGACGTCAAGGGCCAGATCCTCGAGGAGGGCATCACCGAGGCCGGCTCGATCTCGTCGTGGCTGGCGGCGGCCACCAGCTACGCCAATCACGGCGTGCCCATGCTGCCGTTCTACATCTTCTACTCGATGTTCGGCTTCCAGCGCGTCGGCGATCTGTGCTGGGCGGCCGGTGACGCGCGTGCACGCGGCTTCCTGCTCGGCGCGACCGCCGGCCGCACCACGCTCAACGGCGAGGGTCTGCAGCACGAGGACGGTCACAGCCACGTGCTCTTCGGCGTGGTGCCCAACTGCCGCAGCTACGACCCCGCCTACGCCTACGAGCTCGCCGTCATCATGCGCCACGGCCTGCAGGAGATGTATGGCGAGGGGCGCGACGTCTACTACTACCTGACGCTCTACAACGAGAACTACGCCCACCCGCCCATGCCCGAGGGCGTCGAGGACGGCATCATCCGCGGCATCTATCGTCTCCGCGGACCGAAGAAGCCCTCCAGGCAGCACGTGCAGCTGCTCGGCAGCGGCACCATCCTGCGCGAGGTCGAGGCCGCCGCCGAGCTGCTCGCCGAGGAGTTCGGCGTCACCGCCGATGTCTGGAGCGTCACCAGCTTCACCGAGCTGGCGCGCGACGGCCAGGACACCGACCGCGACAATCTGCTGCACCCCAACCGCAAGCCGAAGCAGAGCTACATCCAGCAGGTGCTGGACAAGCATCCCGGGCCGGTGGTGGCGGCCACCGATCACGTGCGGGCCTACGTCGAGCAGATCCGGCCCTTCCTGGACCGCAATCTCTCGGCGCTGGGCACCGACGGCTATGGTCGCTCGGATACGCGCAACCGCCTGCGCGACTTCTTCGAGGTCGACCGGCGCTGGATCACCGTGCGCGCGCTCAAGGCGCTGGCGGACGAGGGCGTCATTCCCAAGACCAAGGTCGGCCAGGCCATGCGCATCTTCGGCATCAAGGCCGCCAAGGCCAATCCGAGGCTTTCCTGATGGCGGGCAAGACGATCGCGGTACCGGACATCGGCGGCTTCGAGGGCGTGCCGGTCATCGAGGTGCTGGTCGCCGCCGGCGACCGCGTCGAGGCCGAGCAGCCGCTGATCGTGCTGGAGTCCGACAAGTCCACGATGGAGATCCCGGCGCCCGAGGCCGGCACCATCGAGGCCCTGCAGTGCAAGGTCGGCGATACGGTCTCGGAGGGCAGTCCGATCTGCACGCTGGTGCCGGATGCCGGCGATGCCCCGGCACCGGCATCCGAGGCGCCGGCAGCCGAACCCGAGCCGGCCCCCCAGCCGGAGCCCGAGCCCGAGCCCGAAGCGGAGCCGGAGCCGGAGCCGGCGAGCGCATCGTCACCGGCGCCGGCGCAGTCGACCGAGACCGTGCGCGTGCCCGATATCGGCGACTTCACCGACGTGCCGGTGATCGAGGTGCTGATCGCCGACGGCGACACGGTCGAGGCGGACCAGCCCATCATCGTGCTGGAGTCCGACAAGTCGACCATGGAGGTGCCCGCACCGCAGGCCGGCACCGTCGGAAGCGTGGCCCTGAAGCAGGGCGACAAGGTCAGCCAGGGCGATGTCATCTGCGAGCTCACCGTGGCGGGTGCCGCGCAACCGGCGCCGGCGCCCGCGCAGGCCCCCGAACCGCAGCCGCAGTCCGAACCACAACCCGGACCGCAAGCGGCGCAGGATGAGGCACCCGCTGCGCAGACCGGTGACACCGGCAGCGCCGCCCAGGGCCCGCGCATGCAGCCGCAGTCCGACGGCCAGCTGATTCCGCACGCCAGCCCGGCCGTGCGCCGCTTCGCGCGCGAGCTCGGCGTCGATCTGGCGACCGTGACCGGCAGTGGCGCCAAGGGACGCATCGTGCGCGAGGACGTGCAGAAGCGCGTCAAGCAGGCGCTCTCGCAGGCGCCGCAGGCCACCGCGCCGGCGGGTGGGGGCGGTCTGCCGGCGCAGCCCGAGGTCGACTTCAGCCGCTTCGGCCCGGTCGAGGAGCACGAGCTGCCGCGCATCCGGCGCATCTCGGCGCAGAACCTGCACCGCAACTGGCTGCTGGTGCCGCACGTCACGCAGACCGACGACGCCGACATCACCGATCTGGAAGCCTTCCGCAAGGCCGAGAGCACGGCCGAGCGCAAGCTCACCCTGCTGCCCTTCGTCATCAAGGCGGTGGGCGCGGCACTGGCCGAGTTCCCGGATTTCAACAGCTCGCTGTCCGCCGACGGCCAGCGCCTGATCCGCAAGCAGTACTGCCATGTCGGCTTCGCGGCGGATACGCCCAACGGCCTCCTGGTGCCGGTGGTGCGCGACGTCTGGAGCAAGCCGGTCAGCGTGCTCGCGGCCGAGTGCGGTGCGCTGGCGGCGAAGGCGCGCGACGGCAAGCTCAAGCCCGACGAGATGCAGGGCGGCTGCTTCTCGATCTCCAGCCTGGGCGGCATCGGCGGCAGTCACTTCACGCCCATCGTCAACGCGCCCGAGGTCGCCATCCTCGGCGTATCGAAGGCCAGCATGCAGCCGGTGTGGGACGGCGAGCAGTTCCGGCCGCGCCTGATGTGCCCGCTATCGCTGTCCTACGACCACCGCGTCATCGACGGTGCGGCAGCCGCGCGCTTCATCGTGCACGTCAAGAACCTGCTCGAGGACATGCGCCGCATCGTGCTCTGATCAGTCCACGAGAAAGGGGTTGACGATGCGCAGCTGTTCGATCTGCTGGCCGTGCTGCAGATCCTCCGTGTACAGCGTGCGACAGCCAGCCTCCAGCGCGGCCGCGACGACGAGGCAGTCGTAGATCGCGAATCCATAGCGTTCATGCAGCGCAAGTCCGCGTTCGTAGAGCGCGACCGTCGCCGGGATGCGGTACATCGGGATCAGCACGTTGTGCATGTAGCTGCGCATGTCGGCCACCGAAATCGGGATCCGCGCTTTCCGCATGAATGTGCTCAGGCACTCCTGGATGATCTGGTAGCTGATGCAGCCGCTGTCCTCGGCAAGTGCCGAGGCGATGAGTCTGGAGGCGGTGTCGGATTTGTACGGTTCCGTCCTGTCCAGCTCGTAGACGAAGACGTTGGTATCCAGAAATGCGTCAGCGCTCATTGCGCTCTTCGCGGGTCAAACGCGTTCCGACCACGAGCTTGCCTCTGAGCGCCTTCGTCGTCTCCTCGTAGCGCCGCATGCGTTCCTCCCGCTGCGTGTAATTCTCCAGCCAGCGCCGGAACTCCTCGTTCAGCGTGGTGTTGCGCGTGCGTGCCTGGGCGCGGGCGGCTTCGATGAGATGCTCGTCGGCGCTGAAGGTGATATTGCGCATGTGGCGACCCATGTTCCTCGTGTACATAGTGTACACGATCCTCGTGTTCTGTCGAAGTTCCGAACGAGGCCGCGCAGGTCCGCGCAAAAGGCCGTGCGCGCTCGAAAGCCGGGTTGGGTGGGGGCGGGGAGGCGGCAACACGATGAAGCGCCATGCGGGTGGCGGCAGTGGTGCCGATCATCAGGCGCATTGGCTTCGGCTCGGTGCCGGGTCGTGCTCCAGGCGTGAGGGCCACTACAATCGCGGCCAGACCGGTTCACGACAGCGTCCGGTCCTTTCCTGGAACACGACGGCTCCGGCACAAGGAGGAGGGCGGCATGGGGGATTCTGCGCCGGTCGGCGGCGAGCAGCTTGACCGGGCCATCGCGGACGCGGTGGCCTCGCTGCACGCGCAGGTGCGCTTCGCCGGGCGGCTGGAGTACGGCTACAACCGGCGCGGCCGGCCCATGCAGCGCTACAACATCGCGCGCCACGCCGGCACGCTGTACGCGCTCGCCCAGCACTACGAGCGGGTGCCGGATGCGCGCGCGGCGGCGCTCTACAGCGAGGTGTCGCGCTACCTTGCCACTGCCTGCGTACGGCTGGTGCCCGGCACCGAGGACCAGTACGCACTCTGGGGCGACGTCGAGGGCAAGCCCGACGAGGCCAAGCTCGGTGCCGCCGGGCTGGCGCTGGCGGCATGGTGCGGCGCGCGCGACGACGCCCAGTGGCGCCCGCCCATCGATATCCTCAGCGGGGTGGGGGGCTTCATCGCCGCGATGCAGGCGCCGGACGGCCGCTTCGTCTCCAAGTACAGCGCCAAGGACGGCCCGCAGACCGGCTGGCAGTCGCTCTACTACCCGGGGGAAGCGGCGCTCGGACTGGTGCGGCTCTACGGCGTCGACGATGAACCCGAATGGCTCGACCGCGCCGAATCCGCGCTGCTGCATCTGGCCGATACACGCGCCCGCGACGACAGGCACGAACCCGATCACTGGGCGCTGCTCGCCACCGAGGCGCTGTGGCCCTACGCCATGGAGCGCGAGCGTCTGGTCGCGCACGCACTCGGGATCATCGACGCCATGCTGACCCACGTGCAGGGCTCCGGCGCGCTCACCGCCTGCGGGCGCCTGACGCCGACCGCGATCCGCCTGGAGGGCATCCTGGCGGTGCGCGATCTGCTGCCGCCGGGGCACCCCACCACCGCGGCGCTGGCCAGCATCGTGCCGCGCGCGGTGGCCTACCTGCTCGCGGGCCAGCTGCGCAGCGGTCGCCACGCCGGGGCCTTCCCCCGCGCCCCGGCCGGCAGCGGCGATCCGCGCGCGGCCGAGCTCCGGGTGGACTACACGCAGCACGCGCTGTCGGCTCTGCTGGCGTGGCGCGACGGCTGCACGCACCTGCCCGCGGGAGACGATGCGGCCTGATCCGCGATGCGGTTGACAAGACCCGGCGCGCGTCTATGATGCGCGCGTGCCGCGGCACCGGCCGCGGCGCACTCCCCTGATTCCTCACCGAGCGCATGGACGATCCGAGTCCCGGTTCCCGCTCCGTCAACCAGTCCGCGTAGCGAGGCGCGACAGGCGGCAGTGCCCGCGGGCACCGTCGTCCGGGCCGTCTCGGGACGCATCGAGGTGGCCCATGGAACGCGAAGAAGTGCTGTTCTCTCTCCGCGCCGCGATCAACGGCGACGACAGCATTTTCCCGCTCATCGTGCGCCAGACCCATCCGGCGGACGTGGCGGCCACGCTTGCCGAGCTCGAGCCGACCGATGTCCGGCGCCTGCTGACACAGGTTCCGTCCGATGCCCGCGCCGAGATCTTCGGCTACCTGCCGCCCGAGTTCCAGCTCGCCATCGTGCAGCTGATGGCGCGCCGGGAGCTGGTGGCGCTCTTCGTCGAGATGTCGGCCGACGAGCGTGCCGACCTCTACAACGCGCTGCCCGGCGAGGCGCAGGAAACCCTGCTGCCGGCGCTGGCCCAGGTCGAGCGCGAGGACATCCGCCGACTGGCGGCCTACGAGGAGGGCACGGTGGGCTCGGTGATGACCTCCGACTACGCCACCCTCACCCCCGAGCTGACCGCGCGTCAGGCGGTCGAGCAGCTGCGGCGCGTGGCGCCCGACAAGGAGACCATCTACCAGGCCTACGTGGTCGACGAGCTGCGCCACCTCATGGGCACCGTCTCGCTGCGCGATCTCATCGTCGCGCCGCCGCACGCGCGCGTCGAGCAGTTCATGAAGCGCGAGCCCATCCACTGCGACGCCGACGAGGCGCGCGACGAAGCCGCCAAGATGATCGCCAAGTACGACCTGATCGCGCTGCCGGTGACCGATCCCGACGCGCGGCTCATCGGCATCGTGACCTACGACGACGCCATGGACGTCGCCGAGGAAGCCGCCACTGCGGGCTTCCACAAGGCCGGCGGCTCGGCAGCGCTGGTCGGCAGCATCCGCGATGCCAGCATCACCAGCCTCTACCGCAGCCGCGTGTTCTGGCTGGTGGTGCTGGTCTTCGGCAACATCTTCTCGGGCGCTGGCATCGCCCACTTCGAGGACACCATCGCCGCCCACCTGGCGCTGCTGTTCTTCCTGCCGCTGCTCATCGCCAGCGCCGGAAACGCCGGCTCGCAGGCCTCCACGCTGATGGTGCGCGCCCTCGCCACCGGCGACGTCCAGATGCGCGACTGGGGCCGCATGCTGGGCCGCGAGTTTCTCGTCGCCAGCCTGCTCGGCGCCACCATGGCGGTGGCCATATCGGGCATCGGCGCCTGGCGCGGCGGACCCGACATCGCCGGCGTGGTGGCGCTGACCATGATCATCGTGGTCGTGGTCGGCAGTCTCATCGGCATGTCGCTGCCCTTCATGATGTCGCGCCTGAAAGTCGACCCGGCGACCGCCAGCGCGCCGCTGGTGGCGTCCATCGCCGACGTCACCGGGGTGGTGATCTATTTCTCGATCGCGGCGGCAGTGCTGGGGGCCGCGGGCTGAAGGCGCTCGCGGGTTCCCTGGCGCGGAATCGGAGCGCACAAGAGGGCGACGAGAGCTGCTACATCGTTGCTTCCGGGAGACTGACCCAGTTCTCTACCGCAACGCCCGCCACCCGATATCGCGCCGATACTGCATCCCCGGCCAGTCGATGATGTTGACGACGTCGTAGGCGCGCGCCTTGGCTTCGGCGATGTCGGCGCCGAGGGCGCAGGCGCAGAGGACGCGGCCGCCGTCGGTGATGGCGCTGCCGTCGTCGCCGACGCGGGTGCCGGCGTGGAAGACCTTGGTGGCGGGCGGGGTGTCGCCGTCGAGACCGCCGATGGCGTCGCCCTTGCGCGCCGACGCCGGGTAGCCCTCGGCGGCGAGGACGACGCCGAGCGCGGCGCGCTCGTCCCAGTCCGGCGTTACCGCGTCCAGGCGGTGGTCGACCGCGGCCTCGAGCAGATCGAGCAGGTCCGAGCGCAGGCGCATGAGCAGCGGCTGGGTCTCCGGATCGCCCATGCGGACATTGAACTCGAGCACGCGCGGGTTGCCGTCGGCGTCGATCATGACGCCGGCGTACAGGAAGCCGGTGAAGGCGATGCCGTCGGCCGCCAGGCCGGCCAGGGTCGGCGCGATGACGGTGTCGCGGATGCGCTGCTCGACGGTTTCGGTGACCACCGGGGCCGGCGAGTAGGCGCCCATGCCGCCGGTGTTGGGGCCGGTGTCGCCGTCGCCGATGCGCTTGTGGTCCTGCGAGCTCGGGAAGGCGACGTAGTCGGTGCCGTCGGCGACGACGATGAAGCTGGCTTCCTCGCCGAGCAGGCATTCCTCGATGACCACGCGCGCGCCGTCCAGGCCCAGCATGTCGTGCACGGCCTGCTTCGCGGTGGCCACGTCCGGTGCCACCACCACGCCCTTGCCGGCGGCCAGGCCGTCGGCCTTGACCACGATGGGGGCGCCGCGCTCGTCGATCCAGGCGCAGGCGGCATCGGCCTCGGTGAAGGTGGCGTAGTCGGCGGTGGGGATGCCGTGGCGGGCCAGGAAAGCCTTGGTGAAGGCCTTGGAGGCTTCCAGCTGTGCGGCCGCCCGGCGCGGGCCGAAGCAGCGCAGTCCGGCCTCGGCGAAGGCGTCCACGACGCCTGCAGCGAGCGGCGCTTCGGGCCCGACCACGGTGAAGCCGACACCCTCCTCGCGCGCCAGCGCCAGCAATGCGTCGATGTCCTCGGCGCTCACGGCGATGTTGCGGCAGCCGCTCTCGCGCGCGGTGCCGGCGTTGCCGGGGGCGACCAGCACCTCGTCGACGCGCGGTGACTGCGCGAGCTTCCAGGCGAGAGCATGTTCGCGGCCGCCGCCGCCGATGACGAGGACTTTCATGAAGATTGCGATGGTTGTGCGGGTGGGCAAGCTTACTGTTCCGTGGAGGCCCCTGCGCGGCGCTGCGGAGGGCTCATGCCGCGTCGGTGCCGTGCGCGGCGGCGGCCGGAGCCCCCTGCGCGTGCAGCCATCGGGTGACGGCCGCTGCGGTGGCGTCCGGGGCCTCGAAGTGGAGCATGTGGCCGGTGTCCGGGATGGTGACGACCGAGTGGTCGGCGAAGCACTCCCGGCGCCGGGTCCGCTCGGCGGCATCGATGGCGTCGGGAAACGGCGAGGCGCCGCCGTCGACGAACAGCACCGGGGCCGTGATCTCGCGCCATATCGCCATCGACTCGGCCGCGCGGTAGAGCAGCGGGCCGCGCCGCCGGTGGACCGGATCCATGCGCAGGCGCACGCCGTCGCCGTCGGCCTCGCCCCAGGCGCGTGCGATGGCGTCGGCGCGCTGCGCGTCGAGCTTCGGATGCTGTCGCCGGATGCGCGCCGCCAGCTCGTCGAAGTCGCCGTAGCGCTTGATCTCGGGCGGCTGCGCGAGCTGGTGGAGCCATTGCCGATAGCGCTTCGGCGCACGGTCGGGATCGCTGTCGGGCAGGTGAAGGCCGTCGAGCAGCACCAGATGCGATACGCGCTCGGGCCGGATGCCGGCATAGAGGCTGGCGATCTGCGCGCCCATGCTGTGGCCGACCAGCACGATCGGGCCGTTCGGTGCGAGCCGGTCGAGGATCGCGTCGAGATCCGGGATGTACTCCGGGAAGAGGTAGTCGGTGCCGCCGGCGTGCTGCGTGCCGCCGAACCCGCGCATGTCCGGTGCGGCGACCGGGCCGTGTTCCGCCCAGCACTCGGCCAGCGGCGCGAAGGTCGCGCCGCAGTCGCCCCAGCCGTGCAGCACCACGATGGCCGGTGCGCCGTCGGCGCCCCAGCGGTTGACGTGGAAGACGAGCCCGCGTGCCTCCAGATGCTCGCTGCGGCCGCTCACGCGGCCCGCGCGTGGCCGAGATGGTGCTCGAGCAGGCCGAGCCGGTCGCAGCCCCAGAACATGGCGTCGTCGACGAAGAAGGTCGGTGCACCGAAGACGCCGCGTTCGACCGCTTCCTCGGTGAGCGTGCGCAGCCGGGTCCTGGCGGGCTCGGCCTCGGCTTCCGCGATGAGGGCATCGCCGTCGAGGCCCATGCGCTCGGTGGCGGTGCGGATGCCCTCGGCGGTGCCGATGTCGTGCCCCTCGACCCAGTAGCTGTGCATGATCTCGCGCGCCCACTGGCCGACCTGCTCGCCGGGCAGCACGCAGCCGATGCGCTGCGCCAGCTTGCTGTTGACCGGGAACACCTTGGGGAAGGCGAAGGGCACACCGTAGTAGGCCGCCCAGCGCTGCAGGTCGCCCATCATGTACTTGCCCTTGGCGGGCACCGCCGCCGGCATGCGGTTGCCGGTGGCCTCGAACACCTTGCCCAGCAGCATCGGCTTGTAGACCACGCTGCGGCCGTGCCGCGACGCGATGTCGTCGATCTGGGTGGCGGCGAGGTAGGTGTAGGGACTGGCAGCGTCGTAGTAGAAATCGATTGTGCTCATGGCGGTCTCCTGGCAATTCCGGACGGACGGCGGCGGCGGGCCGACAGCGATCCATCATGACACGACAGGCGCATCACGCCGCGGCCCGGAAGCTGCTTACAATGCGACATTCTCTCCCTGCGGCCGTTCGTGCCCACCATGACCTACTGTATCGCCATCAAGGTCGACCGCGGCCTCGTCTTCGCGGCGGATACGCGCACCAGCGCCGGTGTCGACGACGTGCGCACCTACAACAAGCTGCACAGCTTCCAGTTTCCGGGGGAGCGCGTCTTCGTGCTGATGTCGGCGGGCAATCTCGCCACCACGCAGGCCGTGCTCGCCGCCATCAAGCGGGACCTTCAGGCCGAGAACGACGGGCCCTCGATCCGCACGCTGTCCAGCATGTACGAGGTCGCGGAATACGTCGGCACGCTGTCCAAGCGCGCGCAGAAGCAGGTCGACGCCAGCGAAGGCGGTGCAACGGTCGAGACCACCCTCATCCTCGGCGGGCAGATCGCCGGCGAGGAACCGCAGGTCTACCTGATCTACCCGCTGGGCAACTACATCACGGTATCGCCGGAGTCGCCGTTCCTGCAGATCGGCGAGCACAAGTACGGCAAGCCCATCCTCGATCGCATCATCCGTCAGCAGACGACGCTGGAGGATGCCGCCCGCTGCGCGCTGGTATCGCTGGACTCGACCATGCGGTCGAACCTGTCGGTGGGGCCGCCGCTCGATCTCGCAGTGGTGCCGACCGATGCGCTCGACATCACGCACCGCATGCGGCTCGACACGGACACGCCGTACTACGCGGAGCTCAAGGAGAGCTGGGCGCGCAACCTGGAGTCGATCTTCTCGAAGCTGCCGCGCTTCGACTGGGAGGCCGGTCGTGCGCCCGGTACCGGTCATCCCGACGACGGCGCCGAAGCCGGCGGCGCCAGCGCATCGGTCCTGCGTCTGCGCTGATCGCGACCGCCGCCCCGCGCGCGGTCGGCGCTACGCGTCCGTCGCTTCGGCGTTCTCGAGCGCCTGCTGCTGCGTCTGTCGCTGGAAGAAGCACGCGTCGACGCGTTCGTGCACGCGCCCGAGCGCGAGCTGGATGTCGTCCAGCATGCGCCCCAGCGCGCTGTCGTCATCATCGGCGAGCAGTGCGCGCACGTCGGCGCCGGCCACCAGCTGTACAGCGGCATCGAGCGCCTGGCGCAGCTCGGGGTGCTCGGGCAGGCGCGGCAGCGTCTGCTGCATCGACCACAGCGAGAACGCGACGCTGCGCGGGAAGGTGGGGTCGTGGAGCAGGAAGGCGAGCGCGCGCGGTCCGGTGACGCGAGTGCGCTGCTGCCGCCGGTACATCTGGTAGGCGTGCAGGCTCTTCAGCACGCTCATCCACTGGGTGGCGCGGATGGGCGCGAGCTCGTCGGTCTCGCCGTCGGGCACCATGCCACCCGAGCGCGCGTCGACGATGCGCGTGGTCATGTCGGCCTGCTCCAGCGCCATGCCCAGGCGCAGGAACTGGAAGCCGGTGCCCCGGCTCATGTTGTTGACCAGCATGCCCATGATGGTCAGGCAGCCCTCGATGACCTCGCGCAGCAGGTCGGTGCGCACCCGGCGGTAGGCCACCGAGTTGCCGCGCGCGATCACCATGGCGTGCAGCTCGTTGAGCTTCTCCCAGATGTCGCTGGGCAGCGTCTCGCGGGTCGCGCGCAGGTTCTCCCGCGCCGCGTCGAGCGTGCTGCGCAGCGAGCCGGTGAAGCGCTCGTCGGCGATGATGAAGTGCGCCACCTCGGCCTCGCCGGGGCTGTCGTAGCGGCCCGCGAAGAGCTCGCCGGCGCCCAGGATGTCCACCAGCGAGCCCCAGGACAGCGGTACGCGCCGCGGCAGGTCGAGCGACAGATAGGCCTGGACGTTGACCAGCCGCGCGGTGTTCTCGGCGCGCTGGAGGTAGCGGCCGAACCAGTAGATGTTCTCGGCGGTACGCGACAGCATCAGCGCGGCTCCTCGTCGGTTTCCACCACCCAGGTGTCCTTGGCGCCGCCGCCCTGCGAGGAATTGACCACAAGCGAGCCCCGGTTCATCGCCACCCGGGTCAGGCCGCCGGTGGTCACGTAGGGATTCTCGCGCGACAGGATGAAGGGCCGCAGGTCGAGGTGGCGCGGTTCGATGCCGTCGTCGGTGAGCGTCGGCGCGGTGGAGATCGACAGCGTCGGCTGCGCCATGTAGTTGCGCGGGTTGGCACGGATGCGGTCGGCGAAGGCCTCGCGCTCCGCCTTGCTGGCGCGCGGGCCGATGAGCATGCCGTAGCCGCCCGATTCGTTGGCCGGCTTGACCACCAGCTTGTCGAGGTTGGCCAGCACGTGGTCGCGGTCGACGCTGCGCATGCACAGCCAGCTCGGCACGTTGGGCAGGATGGGGTCCTGATCCAGGTAGTAGCGGATCATCTCCGGCACGAAGGCGTAGACCACCTTGTCGTCGGCGACGCCGGCACCGGGGGCATTGGCCAGTGCCAGGTTGCCCGCGCGCCAGGCGCGCATCAGGCCCGGCACGCCCAGCAGGGAATCGGGATGGAACGCTTCCGGATCCATGAACAGGTCATCGATGCGGCGGTACAGGACATCGACGCGCTGCGGACCGTGGATGGTGCGCATGTAGCAGCAGTCGTCGTCGGCGACGAAGAGATCGCCGCCCTCGACCAGCTCGATGCCCATCTGGAGCGCCAGGTAGCAGTGCTCGAAGTAGGCGCTGTTGAACATGCCCGGCGTGAGCAGGCCGATGACCGGCTGGTCCGCGGGCCGCGGTGACAGCGCCGCCAGCGTGTCGTAGAGCTGGGCCGGATAGTCGTCCACCGGCAGGATGGTGCTGGTCTCGAACACCTCGGGGAAGACCCGCTTGATGACCATGCGGTTCTCCAGCATGTAGGAGACGCCGCTGGGCACGCGCAGGTTGTCCTCGAGCACGTAGATGGTGCCGTCGGCATCGCGCACCAGGTCGGAACCGCAGATGTGCGCCCAGACATCGCCGGCGGGCCGCACGCCCATGCACTGCGGTCGGAAGTTGACCGACTCGGCGAGGAGCTCCTCCGGGAAGACCCGGTCGCGGATGATGTGACGCGGACCGTAGATGTCGGCAATGAACTGGTTGAGCGCAGTCACGCGCTGCTTGAGGCCGGCCTCGGTGCGGTCCCACTCGCGGCGCGCGATGGTGCGCGGGATGATGTCGAATGGGAAGGCCCGGTCGACATTGCGGCCGTCGCTGTCGCTGTAGACCGTGAAGGTCACGCCCAGCGCCTTGATGGCCAGCTCCGCCGCCTGCCGGCGGTCGGCGAGGTCGGCCGGCGTCAGCCGCGAGAGATAGTCGGTCAGCGCCCGTGCCGCGTCACGCGGGTGGCCCTTCGCATCGATGAGCTCGTCGAAGGTATCCGAGCGGTAGCCGCGCCAGCTGATTGCATCCTGGCCTTTGTCAGCAGGCAGTGTCACGGGGGGGCTCCGGTTGGGAACGGGTTCTACAGTACCCGGTCGCCGACCGCCCGGCATGGCCGTGCTGATGCCCGGTGCCGGGCGGCGGTGGCTCGGTGCTGGCGGTTGCGTTGTCGACGGGGCGGGCTCCTGAAGGCATGTCATCGCTCCAAGCACGATGCGCGCCAGAATCATGCCCCGGCGGCGATGCGCAATAATGCGCGCCTCGCAGATTCCGGTCGCCATCGCAGTGAACGACGTCGATAACAGTACCGCAACCGAGGTCAAGGGCATGATGCTGCCGGTGACGCGGGTGCGCATGACGGCGCGCGGCGCGTCCGACACGGTCGCCGATTTCCGCGCCTGGGCCGAGTCGCTTCCCGAGATGATGCGCGCCATGCCGATCGTGCTCGACGCCGCGCACCACACCGCCTGCAGCAGCCTGCTCGAGGTGGCGCGCGAGCACGGTCTGTCGGTGCTCGGCGTGGCCGACGGCAAGCTGGCGCCGACCGCCTCCGCGGCGGGGCTGGCGGTGCTGTCCGAGGAAATGCTGATGGCCGGGCGCGCCGGCGGCGCCCGTCGCCCCGCGCCGGAGCCCGAGGCGGCCCCCGCCCCGGCAGAGGCGGTTCCGGCGCCCGAGCATCCGCCGGCGACCGGCGGCAGCGCGGCGCGCGTGGTGCACGCGCAGGTCCGTTCCGGCCAGCAGGTCTATGCCGACGGTGCCGACCTGGTGGTGCTCGGTACGGTGAGTCCGGGCGCCGAGGTCATCGCCGACGGCCACATCCACATCTACGGGTCGCTCCGGGGGCGCGCCATCGCCGGCGCCCGCGGCGACACGCGCGCCCGCATCTTCTGCCGACGCTTCGAGCCCGAGCTGGTGGCGTGTGCCGGGGTCTACGACGTTGCCGAGAAGCTGCGCCCCGAGCTGCGCGGCAAGGCCGTTCAGGTGTGGCTGGACGGCGAGGATCTGCAGTTCGCGGCGATCGACTGAGCGGCCGCCGCCGGTTCAGCGCATGGCACCCATCGCGCCGCTATCATGGCGCGTCACAGGCTATTCACAATCCGCGGAGTCCCGAACTTGGCACAGATCATCGTCGTTACCTCCGGCAAGGGTGGCGTCGGCAAGACCACCACGAGCGCCTCCTTCGCCGCCGGTCTCGCTGCGCGCGGCCACAAGACGGCCGTGGTCGACTTCGATGTCGGCTTGCGCAACCTCGATCTCATCATGGGGGTCGAGCGGCGGGTGGTCTTCGACTTCGTCAACGTCATCCAGGGCGAGGCGACGCTGCGCCAGGCCCTGATCCGCGACAAGCGCTACGAGAATCTCGCCATCCTCGCGGCCAGCCAGACCCGCGACAAGGATGCGCTGACCACCGAGGGCGTCGAGAAGGTGCTCGACGAGCTGTCGAAGGAGTTCGACTATGTCGTCTGCGACTCGCCCGCCGGCATCGAGCGCGGCGCGCACATGGCGATGTACTTCGCGGACGAGGCGCTGATCGTGACCAATCCCGAGGTCTCGTCGGTGCGCGACTCCGACCGCGTGCTCGGTCTGCTGGCGTCGAAGACGCGGCGCGTCGAGCAGGGCAACGGCAAGGTGCGCGAGCATCTCGTCCTCACCCGCTACAACGCCGGTCGCGTCGACCGCGGCGAGATGCTGGCGGTGGAGGATGTCTGCGACATCCTCGCCATCCCGCTGCTGGGCGTGATCCCGGAATCGCAGGCCGTGCTCAACTCGTCGAATCAGGGCGTGCCGGTGGTTGCCGATGTCGCCACCGACGCCGGCGGCGCCTATGACGATCTGGTCGGGCGCTTCCTCGGCGAGGAACGGGCGCACCGCTTCATGAACGTCGAGAAGAAGGGCTTTCTCGGCCGGCTGTTCGGCGGCTAGGAGCGCGTCATGGACTGGCTGAAAATGTTCCGCAGCGAGCGCAAGAACTCCGCGACGGTGGCGCGTGACCGTCTCAAGCTGGTGGTCATGCATCAGCGCGAGGGCCGCGGCGGCGGTCCGGACTGGCTGCCCCGCCTGCGCGAGGACCTGCTCGAGGTGGTGCGCCGCTATACCCAGGTCGCGGACGACGCGGTCAACGTGCGCGTGCAGCGCGAGCAGGGCGTCGATCTGCTGGAAATGAACATCGCGCTGTCCGAGGAGGAGAGCGCCGGGCGCAACTGATCGCGCCCCGGTCCGGCGTCTTCAGGCGCCGGACGCGCAGCAGTCTTCGTTGCCGTGCAGGCGCAGGTTGCGCCAGTGGGTCGCTGCCAGCAGGCCGGCGCCGGAGAGCGTCAGCACGCTTTCGCCGTGCTCGGAGATGAGGGCCTGCTCGCGCAGCACGATCGCGAGCGCCATCAGCGTCAGCGCCGCGATGCCGCCGCCGATGACCGTCGTGCGACGGTGCCGGCGGTAGCCGCTCCACAGCGCCACGGCACTGGGCGCCAGCGCCAGCGCCAGGAACCACTCGTGGAAGTGCGGCGCGGTCAGCCAGCCGAGGCCCCAGATCGGGATGCTGGTGATCGCCAGCACGATCAGCACGCAATGCACCGCGCAGACGCCGGAGAAGGCGATCGCGAAGCGGTCCAGCGGCGAGGCCGTGGCGGATTGCGTACGAAGGGACATGACGTCGGTGCTGCGGAATGGATGATATAAGATAACACGGTTGGTGCCGATCCGGAACGGGCCGGGATCCGCGCCCGCCATCAACGGACTATCGCGCGGGCAGCGCCCGGCGCAGGATCTTGCCGACGTGGCTCTTCGGCATCTCTTCCACGAAGACGATGTCGCGCGGCAGCTTGTAGCGGCTCAGGCGCTCGGCGCAGTAGGCGCGCAGTCTGGGTTCATCGAGGCTCTCGTCGGTGCGCACCACGAAGAGCTTCACCGCCTCGCCGGTATCGGAATCGGGCACGCCCATGCAGGCGCATTCGAGAACGCCATCGCAGCCGGCGACCACGGCTTCCACCTCGCTCGGGTAGACGTTGAAGCCCGACACGATGATGACGTCCTGCCGTCGCTCCAGCAGCGTGATGCAGCCGCGCTCGTCGAGGCGGGCGATATCCCCGGTGCGGAGGAAGCCGTCGCGCGTGAAGGCGGCGCGCGTGGCCGCTTCCTGTCGCCAGTAGCCGGGCGTGACCTGCGGGCCACGCACGCAGAGCTCGCCGGCGGTTCCGGTGGGGACTTCGGCGCCGCTCTCGTCGCGCACCGATATCTCGGTGGCCGGCAGCGGCATGCCGACAGTGCCGTTGTACTCGGGGTCGGAGAGCGGGTTCATGCTCACGGCCGGCGCTGCCTCGGTGAGGCCATAGGCTTCGGTGAGCGGCTTGCCGGTCACCGCCCGCCAGCGCTCGGCGACGGCGGCCTGCACCGCCGATCCGCCACCCAGCGTGACCTTCAGCGCCGAGAAATCGATCTCGCCGAAGCCGGGCGTGTTGAGCAGACGGTTGAAGAGCGTGTTCACGCCGGTGAACGCGGTGAACGAGGTACGCGCCATCGCGCGCACCAGTCCGGTGAAGTCGCGCGGGTTCGCGATCAGCAGATTGGTGCCGCCGATGGCGAAAAAGACCAGGAAGTTCGCGGTCAGCGCGAAGGCGTGGTGGATCGGCAGCGCGGTGATGATGCGTTCGCGGCCCTCCTCGATCCACGGCATGATCCAGGCGCGGCACTGCAGCACGTTCGCCACCATGTTCCCGTGCGACAGCATGACGCCGCGCGGCTCGCCGGTCGTGCCCCCGGTGTACTGCAGGAAGGCGAGGTCGCGCTGGGTCAGGACGCAGCGGTTGGCCGGCTGCCGCTCGCCGCGCGCGAGCGCGTCGGCGAAGGCGAGATGCCCCGGGATCTTCCAGCTCGGAATGGCGCGGCGCAGGTGCCGGGCACGGGCATTGAGCGCGAGCCTGCGCGCCGTCGGCTGCAGATCGCCGACCGTGGACACGATGGTGCGCTCGACCGCCGTTTCCGGCAGCACCTGGGCGAGCTTGTGCGCATACGGTTCGGCGACCAGGATCGCGCGCGAGCCCGAATCGCGCAGTTGCTCGGCGATCTCGCGCTGCGCCGACTGCGGATTGATGTTCACCACCACCATGCCGGCGCGCAGGGCCCCGATGATCGCCACCGGATAGGTCAGCAGGTTGGGCATCATCAGCGCCAGCCGGTCGCCCTTCGCCAGGCCGAGGATGTTCTGCAGATACGAGGCGAAGTGCTGGCTCAGGCGGTCGACGTCGCCATAGTGGAGGCGGCCGCCGAGACTCTCGAAGGCCACGTTGTCGCGATGCGCCACCATGCTGCGCTCGAGCACGTCGACCAGCGATGCGTAGCGGTCGGATTCGATGCGCTGGGGAACGCCTTCGGGGTAGTGATGGAGCCAGATCGGTTCCACGGGGCACGGAGTCCTTCGATTCGGGGCGGGTCGTGTTGCGCTGCGGCAACCGGTGCAGCCTACCGGGTGTCGGGCTCCGATTGCAGCCACTCGCGGATGCTCAGGCGGCCCTTTTCCGCATCGAAGGCGGCCTCTGCGCTGCTCAGCGCGCTCTCGGCCGTGGCCAGCACCGCGCTGCCGGGCAACCGTTCGCGCCTGCGGCCGCCGTCGCGCAGGATCTGCCAGAGCTCGCCGACGCGCAGGCTGTCGAGGTCGCGGGCGGGCAGGATCAGGGGCGGATTCGCCGCGGTCTCGGCGAGCACGCCGGCGGCGATCAGGTCGTCGACGATGGGCTCGATGGTCTCGGCCGGCGCCATCAGCGCCCGCGCCAGCTCGGGACGGGTGGCGTGCCGTTGCGCCGCCTGATGGCGGCGCGCGATCTCGCCGACCAGGGCCAGCCCCAGCAGCTCCACGGTGCGCGGCGGCGTACGCGTGCTGCGCGGATTGCGCTGCACGCTCTCGGGATGGGCGATGTAGAAGCTCAGCTGGCAGCCGAGCAGCAGGATCACCCAGCCGACGTAGAGCCAGATGAGCAGGAAGATGAGGATCGCGAAGCTCGAGTAGATGGCGTTGTAGTTGCCCGACGACGCCACGAAGGTCGCGAAGCCCATGCTCGCGGACTGCCACAGGACGCCCGCGAAGATGCCGCCTCCGAAGGCGGCGTGCAGCGGTACGCGGGTGTTCGGAATGAAGGCGTAGAGAAAGCTGAACACGCCCACGATGATGAAGTAGGGCAGCAGCTTGGCAATGCCGTAGACCAGCGCCCCGAACGGCTCGACCGCGGCCAGCGACTGCACCAGTTCGCTGTTCAGGGCCGAAGCCGTGATGCCCACCGACAGGAAGACCGCGAACGGGCCGACGATCAGTACCGACAGATACTCCGAGAAGCGGGCGCCCAGCGACCGCGGCCGTTTGATGCGCCAGATCCAGTTGAAGCTGGTCTCGACCTTCTGGATCAGCGACACCGCGGCGTAGAGCAGCAGGCCCACGCCCAGCGAGCCCAGCACGCCCACCTGGATGTTCTCGACGAAGCCGATGATGTTGTCGGTCAGCTCGGCGGCGCGCTCGCCGAGCGGCGCCAGGAATCGCTGCAGGGCCGGACGGAGGGCGTTGTGGACACCGAGGGCCTTGAAGGTCGAGAAGCCCAACGCGAGCATCGGCACGAGCGACAGCAGGGTGGTGTACACCAGGCTCATGGCCCGCAGCGACAGGTGGCCGCTCGCGAAATCCCGCACCAGCATGACGCAGTAGCGCGCCGCGACCGCCGCCGCCCGCGACAGGCGGTCCTGCTGGTCGCGACTCCAGAGCCATTGCTGCACCACCGCGAGTCGTGCACGCATCAGGGACCCTTTCTTACCGGGGATTGACAGTTGCGCGGTGCGCCCTTATTGTGCATCGCACAAAATGCTGCACCGCAACACCCTAACAGCGGCATTTTGCCAAGCACCGATCGTTCTTTGTCATTCGCGACACTGCAGGAGTAGCACTGATGAACTTTGAAACCGTAGTCAACGACGTCAAGACCCGTGTTGAGGATGTTAGCAACCGCGCGCAGGGCGTTGCGGAACTGTCTCTGGACACGGTCCGCAAGGCCAACGACATTGTCGTGCCGACCTTCCAGAACATCTTCGACAAGCAGAGCGGCGCGGCGCGCGAGCTCTTCGAGAGCGGCAAGACCAGCGTGACCCGCGTGCGCAATGACGGTCTGAAGGCCGTGGCCGCGAACCCGATCGAGTACCTGCCGGCCGGCCGCACGGTCGTCGTCGACGCCTTCAGCGCTTCGGTCGATCTGACCGCGAAGGCCGGCACCGAGCTCGCCGAGGTGCTGCGCAAGGCCTACGAGGACGCCCTGGCGCGCATCAATGGCAAGCCGGCCAAGAAGGCCGCCGCCAAGAAGGCGGCTCGCAAGGCAACCGCCAAGAAGACCGCGACCAAGACCGCCGCCAAGAAGGCAGCGGCCAAGAAGGCGGCTTCCTGAGCGGAGCCGGTTGCACAGGGATAGTGCACACCTGCTAGAGCAGAGAAGGGCGCGCCACTCGGCGCGCCCTTTTTTGTTGCATCGGCCGCACCGCCAGCGGGCGCGCCTCAGTCGTCACCGCTGCCGCTCTGTCGCCCGGCTCGCGACGCCGTCCCGGAGCCGCTGCCGCGCTTGCGCGCGCTCTTCTTGGCGCTGGTCTTCCTGGCCCCCGCCGCCTTGCGTGCCTGCTCGCGCTCCTCCGCTTCGACCGCCTCGATGCCGTCCATCAGGCGGCGCCAGGCCTTGCTGCCGCGGAGCGTGTCGAAGTTGTGGCGGATGAAGTCCCCCGGCCGGAAGGAATCGTTGGCGTCACCGACCTTGTCGCGCAGGAAGGCGATGATGTCCTCCTGCAGGCCGGCGACATCGGGCAGCCCCAGGAAGCGCCGGAGCTCCTCGGGTTTGACGTCGATTTCTATGCGGATCTGCATGCGGGTCTCCCAGTTCCGGACCGAGGCGGCGGTGGGGCGGCCGCCTGCCGGGCAGCATAGCGCGGCTCCGGAGGCGGGCGCGTGTCAGGGCTTCTCGCCGGTCAGGCGGTGGGCGGCCTCGCGGTAGCGCGCCGCCGTGTTGCGCACGACATCGTCGGGCAGGTCCGGGCCCGGCGCCGTGCGATTCCAGTCGAGTCCGGCGAGATAGTCCCGCACGTACTGCTTGTCGAAGGACGGCGGGCTCCCGCCGATGCGGTATTCGGTTTCGGGCCAGAAGCGTGACGAGTCCGGCGTCAGCACCTCGTCGATGAGCACGATGCGGTCCTGCTCGTCGAGGCCGAACTCGAACTTGGTATCGGCGATGATGATGCCGCGGGCGGCCGCGTAGCCCTGCGCCTGCTTGTAGAGCCAGATGCTGAGGTCGCGGATGCGCCGCGCATGATCGGCGCCCACGCGGCTCACCATGGCCTCGTAGTCGATGTTCTCGTCGTGCTCGCCGACGGCTGCCTTGGACGCCGGCGTGAAGATCGGCTCCGCGAGCTTCTCGGCCTGCCGCAGCGAGGCGGGGAGCGCGATGCCGCAGACGCTGCCGCTCTGCTGGTACTCCTGCCAGCCGCTGCCCGCCAGGAAGCCGCGTACCACCGCTTCCACCGGCAGGGCGCGCAGCCTGCGTACCACCAGCGCGCGACCGGCCACGCGCGCCGCCTCGTCGGCCGTCAGCTTGTCGGCGGGATCGATATCGGTGAGGTGGTTGGGCACGGCCTCGGCGAAGCGGTGCATCCAGAACAGGCTCATGCGGTTGAGCACCGCGCCCTTGCCCGGGATCGCCTGCGGCAGCACCACGTCGAAGGCGGAGATGCGGTCGGTGGTCACGATCAGGAGATGCGCGTCGTCCCAGGCGTAGATATCGCGCACCTTGCCCTGATGGATCATCGGCAGGCTCTCGATGCGGGCGGCGGACAGCGCCTCGGGGGTTTCGGTCATGCGGCTACCTCGGTGGAACTCGCAGGCGGCATTGTGCCCGCAACGGTGCCCCCGGTGGCCCCGGATCGCGCCTGCAGGCACAATCCGCGCCCATGAACGCATCCCCCCGTCCGGCGCTGATCGCGCCCAGCATCCTCTCGGCGGACATGGCGCGCCTCGGCGACGAGGTGCGCGACGTCCTCGCCGCGGGAGCCGACATCGTGCATTTCGACGTGATGGACAACCATTACGTGCCCAACCTGACCTTCGGGCCCGTGATCTGCCAGGCGCTGCGCGACTACGGCATCACCGCGCCCATCGACGTCCACCTGATGGTGGAGCCGGTCGACGAGCTGGCGCAGGCCTTCGCGCGCGCCGGTGCCAGCATCATCACCTTCCATCCGGAGGCGACCCGGCACATCGACCGCAGCCTGGGCGCCATCCGCGACGCCGGCTGCAGGGCCGGTCTGGTCCTCAACCCGGCCACGCCGCTGTCGGTGCTCGACTGGGTGATGGACAAGCTCGACATGGTGCTGCTGATGTCGGTCAACCCCGGCTTCGGCGGGCAGTCCTTCATCCCGTCGACGCTCGACAAGCTGCGCGCCGCACGGCGCAGGATCGACGATTCCGGCCGCGACATCCGGCTGGAGATCGACGGCGGCGTCAAGGCGGGCAACATCGGCGAGATCGCCGCCGCCGGCGCCGATACCTTCGTCGCGGGCTCCGCCATCTTCGGCGCCGACGATTACGGTGCCGTCATCGCCGACATGCGCGCCGCCATAGAGCGCGCGCACAGCGCGTGATGACGGCTGCCACTCACCGGCGACGCACGGGAGGCGCGTGATGGGCACAGCGAGGCGTTCCGCTGCCGTGCGCACGCTGCCCGCGGACCTGGACACGCCGGTCGGCGTGTACCGCAAGCTCGGCAACCGCTCGTTCTGCTACCTCTTCGAGTCGATGCAGGGCGGAGAGCGCTGGGGGCGCTATTCCTTCATCGGCCTGCCCGCGCGCGAGATCCTGCGTCTGCGTGAGGGCGTGATCACGCGCAGCGTCGATGGCGAGGTCGTCGAGGAGGTGCGTCCGGATGCCCCCATGGCCTGGCTGCGCGATGCGGTGGCCCGCGATCCGATGCCGCCCGATCCGCGCCTGCCGCGCTTCGACGGCGGCTGGGTGGGCTACATCGGCTACGACTGCGTGCGCTACGTCGAGCCGCGCGTGGCCTGTGCCAACGACGATCCGCTGGGCCTGCCCGAAGCGCTGCTGATGAAGAGCGAGGATCTGGTGATCTTCGACAACCAGCGCGGCCTGATGTACCTGGTCACGCACCACGCCGCGGACGACGGCGAAGCGGCAGCGGCGGCCGAGGCGCGCCTGGACGCGTGGCAGCAGACGCTGGCGGAGCCGGTGGCGGCCGACTACCGCATGCCCGACGACGGCGCGCCGGAGCCGGATTTCGTCTCCGGCATGAGCCGCGACGCGTTCTGCGGCGTGGTCGAGCGCATCCGCGAGTACATCCGCGCCGGCGATGTCATGCAGGTGGTGCCGTCGCAGCGCCTGTCCGCCCCCTTCGAGGCCGAGCCGCTGGCGCTCTACCGTGCCATCCGGCGGCTCAATCCGTCGCCGTATCTGTACTGCCTGAATCTGGACGACCACCATGTGGTGGGCAGCAGCCCCGAGATCCTGGTGCGCGTGGAGGATGGCGAGATGCATGTCCGCCCCATCGCCGGAACGCGCCCGCGCGGCGCCACCGACGAGGAGGACGTGCGGCTGGCCGAGGAGCTGCTGGCCGATCCGAAGGAGCTCGCCGAGCATCTGATGCTCATCGATCTCGGTCGCAACGATGTCGGTCGCGTCTGCGAGACCGGCAGCGTGCGCCTGACCGAGCGCATGCTGATCGAGCGCTACAGCCACGTCATGCACATCGTCTCGAATGTCGTCGGCCGCCTGCCTGCCGGCACGCATGCCCTCGATGCGCTGATGGCGGCGTTCCCGACCGGGACGCTGTCGGGTGCGCCCAAGGTGCGCGCGATGGAGATCATCGAGGAGCTCGAGCCGGTCCGGCGCGGCATCTACGGCGGCGCCGTCGGCTACATCGGCGGTGGCGGCAATCTCGACATGGCCATCGCCATTCGCACCGCCGTCATCCACGACGGGCGCGTGCACGTCCAGTCCGGCGCCGGCGTGGTGGCCGACTCGGACCCCGACGCGGAATGGGTGGAGACCATGAACAAGGCGCGCGCGATGCTGCGCGCGGTCGGCGAGGCGCGCTGAGCGCGCCAGCCCGGAACGCGCCCCCCTCGGCGGGGGGCGCGAACCGGTGCGCGGGCTGCTACTGCTCCGACTGGATGCGGCCGCGCAGTTCCTCGTCCGCCTGGGCGGCACGTGCGATCTTGTTGTACTCCTGCACCGAGAGGCCGGCGTTCTCGACCGCGATCACCATCTCCTGCTGGGCGCTCTGACGCGCCTTCTGGACCGCTTCCTTCGACTCCGCCTCCTGCATGCGCGGGGTCCACTTCTGGCCGATCTCGGCGACCCGGGTCTGGGCTTCGGCAAAGGCGGAGACCTGCTCGTCGCTGACGTCGATATCCGGTGCCGCCTGCTGCTGCGGTGCGGCGCCGGCGGCGCCGCCTCCTGCCCCGGCACCGCCCTGCGCGAGTGCGGCGCCGCTGGCGCCCATCGCGACGGCGACGGCGATCGGGGCGAGGAAACGGCTGGTAGTGCGCTGATACATGATCACTCCTTGACGCTCTAGATTGGTTCCGTGACCGCTCGTGATCCGGTCACGACCCAAACACACGCCCCGACCCCTGCCGGTTCCATGGAACCATCAGCGATCTGACGTGTTCTTCTAAAGGCAACCGGCCAAGTCATTCAGGGAGAAGGCATTTGCGCTCACGCGGCGAGTTCGACTGGATGCTGCAGGAGGAGATTCCGCACCTGCGGCGCTACGCGCGCACGCTGGCGGCGCACCCTGCCGAAGCCGACGATCTCGTGCAGGACACCCTGGAGCGTGCCATGCGCAAGTGGCGGCTGTGGAAGGGCACCGCCCGCCTGCGCAGCTGGCTCTTCCGCATGCTCTACCGGCTGCATCTGAACCGCCGCCGGGATGGTCGTCATCGCGATCGCGCGGTGTCGCTGGACGGTGTAGCGGAGCCCGCCGGCGAGACCAGCCCGGGTCTCCGGGAGGTCGAGATGCGCGACCTGCTGCGGGGGTTGCAGGCGCTGCCGACCGCGCAGCGCGATGCCATCGTCCTGCTGGCGGTGGAGGATCTCAGTTACGAGGACGCAGCCTGGGTGCTCGGCGTGCCCATCGGCACGCTGCGCTCGCGCGTGGCGCGGGGGCGCGAGCAGCTCCGCGCGCACCATTCGCAGGAAGCGCCGGCAGCGGGCAATGCGCCGCTGAGGAGGGTGAAATGACGCGTCATCACGATACCGCGGCCGATCGGCCCGACCGCATCGACGAGCGCGATCTGCTCGCGCTGGCGGACGGCCGCATTCATCCCGACAGCGCGCGGGCACGCGAGCTGCGTGCCCGCATCGCGGGAACGACCGATGCCGGCCGCGTGGCGGCGTGGACGCAGCAGGACACCGCCATCCGCGGACACTACGATGCGGTGCTGTCGGAGGCCGTTCCCGAGCGGCTGCAGCCCGGCGCCGTGCGTGCGCGGCTGCGGGCACGGCGCCGGCGGCAGGGGCGCGTGGCGGTGGCGGCGGCGGTGCCCGCGGTTGCCCTGGCCGCGCTGCTGGCGTTCACGCTGGTGCCCGGCGGGCAGCAGGATGACGATCTCGATGCCTTCGCCGAGGCGGTATCGCGCGTGCCGGTGGTCTCCCAGGCGGGCCGCTCGGCGGCGGCGGGCGGGCCGGACGACGTCGGCGACGCGCTGCCCGATCTCGGCCTGGCGGGCTTTGCGCTCAGCGAGCAGCGGCGCGTGCAATCGCAGGGCTTCGAGGCCATCGAGGCCGTCTACGAGGACGGCCGCGGCCACGCCCTGCGCCTGTTCGTGTCGGGCGAGGCGCAGCAGGACGAGGGCGTCGTGCATCGCCTGCGCTCGGGCGGACGCAACGTCGTCTACTGGCGCGAGCAGGGGCGCATGTACGCGCTCGCGGCCGACACCGTGGAGGCGCAGCAGCTCCAGGAGATCGCGGCCGCGACCATGCGCAGCGATACCCGCTGGCAGCAGCGCGTGATCACCGAGCGCCCGGCGCTGGGGGACGATGCGCCGGTGGTGTCGCTGGGGCGCGAGGGCAGTGCGCTCAATCGGGAGCCGGGTGCCGGTGCCGCGGGCGCCACGCCCGAGGTGCACGGCGAGATGCCCGCCGACAGCCCGCTCTAGACATCAGCCGAGCCCGGTGAATGCCAGCACGAGCTTGATCGCGCCCCAGGCCAGCGCGGCGGCGAGCAGCAGCAGGAGCATGTTGACGCTGTACTTGAGCGCCAGATAGGCGCGGTAGTTCGACGCCTTGAGCTGCTTGGAGCGCTTGAGCTGCGGCGCGATGCCGGCAAATATCCGGTTGGCGAGACCGCGCCGGTCACCGGCCATGTTCGGCACCAGCGTCTGGCGCATCAGCCACTTGTAGAAGGCGTTGATCGGCCAGCCGACGAAGGACACCGGGCGGTCGATGTCGCACATCAGGATCAGGCGGTCGCCGCCGCAGTCGTTGCGCGCGTAGTGCAGGTAGGTCTCGTCGAAGATCAGCACCTCGCCGTCGCGCCAGCTGCGATCGTGCCCGTCGATGTTGATGAAGCAGCCGTTGTCGTTCGGGGTGGCGAGACCGAGGTGATAACGCAGCGAGCACGCGGCCGGATCGGAATGGCGGGTGAGCTGACCGCCGGACGGGAGCATCGAGAACATGGCGCCGTTGACCGAGCGCATGCCCTCGAGCAGCGCCACCGTGCGCGGGCAGTGCTCCAGCGCGGAGGGCTGCGTCGTGCCGTACCAGTTGAGGTAGAACTTGCGCCAGCCGTACTTGTAGAAGGTGCGGAAGCCGATGTCGTAGTAGGCGTTCGAGTCCGGCTGGCAGGTCGCCTCCAGGTGTCGTGCGCGATGGAGCGCGACCGCCTCGTCGCGGATCACTTCCCAGTTGTCGCGCAGCGCGTCGAGCTCGGGGTAGCGGTCCGGGTCGAGGATCGCGCCGCGCGCCCGCGGTCGGGAGGCGAGGTAGAGCAGGCAGTTGATCGGCGCGAAGATCGGCCAGCCCTTGCGCAGGTATTGCCGGAGCGTGTCGTACTGCACATTGCCGCGCAGCGTGTATACATACGCCATCGAGCCGAGCGCGAAGCTGGCGGCCGCGACGAGGGCGAGCTCGTCCCACATCCGGGAATACCCCTTGAAGATTCGACGATTGTCGGGTTCACGATAACAGTGCAGGAATCACGCCGATGTGACAGTGACGTCGGCGCATGCCGGTCTTTGGTGGGGGTGACGCAATGCGTGTGCCTGCTATCGTCCCCGTTCCCGTCCCACCTGAATGCCGAAATCGACAATGGACAACGAGCTGGAACTGTTCCGCGACAACGTGCGCCGCTTCCTGGAGGAGGAGGTGGCCCCGAACTACGATCAGTGGGAGCGTGAGGAGATCCTGCCGCGCTCGCTCTGGGAGCGCATGGGCGATGCCGGGCTGCTGTGCGTCGACATGCCCGAGGAGTACGGCGGGGCCGGGGCGCCCTTCGCATTCACCTGCGCGGTCATTGAGGAGGTGGCGCGCGCCGGCTACGGCGCGCTGGCGTCGAATCTGTCGGTGCATTCGGACATCGCGGCGCCGTACATCCTGCATCTCGGAAGTGACGCCCAGAAGGCCCACTATCTCCCGAGGATGGCGGCCGGGCAGTGCGTGGGCGCCATCGCCATGACCGAGCCCGGCGCCGGCTCGGACCTGCAGGGCGCGCGGACCCGCGCGCAGACCGACGGCGACGGCTATCGCATCAACGGCCAGAAGACCTTCATCACCAATGGCCAGCACGCCAACGTCATTGTCACCTTCACCAAGACGGACCCCGATGCGGGCTCGCGCGGCACGACGCTGTTCCTGGTCGACTCGGAGATGCCCGGCTTCTCCCGCGGTCGCAACCTGGAGAAGATCGGGCAGCACGCCGCCGATACCTCCGAGCTCTTCTTCGCCGACGTTGCGGTGCCGGCCGACGCCGTGCTGGGTCGCGTCGGCAACGGCTTCGGGCATCTGATGGACGAGCTGCCGCGCGAGCGGCTCGTCCTCGCGGTATCGGCGGTGGCGGCGGCTGAGGGCATGCTCGATCTCACCATCGACTACGTCCGCGAGCGCAAGGCCTTTGGAAAGCCGCTCTCCGCGCAGCAGAACACGCGCTTCGAGATCGCGCGCATGAAGACCGACGTCGAGGTCCACCGCGCCTATCTCGAACAGTGCAAGCAGCGCTTCGCCGACGGCGACTTCGATGTCGCCGGGGCCGCCATGGCGAAGTACACCACCACCGAGATGCAGTGTCGCGTGGCCGATGGCTGCCTGCAGCTGTTCGGCGGCTACGGCTACATGCGCGAATACCCGATCGCCCGGCACTACGTGGACGCGCGCGTGCAGCGCATCTACGGCGGTACCTCCGAGATCATGAAGGAGATCGTCGCGCGCTCGCTGCTGTAGCGGTCAGCCGGGGCGCGCCTGCCGGCACGCGGGGGCGCGGTCGGCACGCGCCCGCGTTCCGAGTAGCCTCGCCGCCACCTCCGGGTGGTCCGTGAAAATGCCGTCGACCCCGTAGTCGAACAGGAAGCGCGCGAGTTCGGCCTCCAGGCTGTCAAAGCCGTCGCCGACGTCGTCGGCGCGGAAGGTATACGGGTGCACGCTCAGGCCGCGTTCCCGCGCCTGCCGTACCAGGCTGCCGTCCGATGCCGTGATCAGCGTCTTGGCGGGGCCGATGCCGTCGGCATAGGTGGCGATGGCGTCGAGTCCCCGCGGGGTACGCAGGGGCGCGTGGACGGGCGCATCGGCGATGAGCTGGACCAGCCGCAGCCCGGTCTCGTGCTCGAAGCGCAGGCGCTCGAGGCTGTCCGGATGGAAGCTCTGCACGATGATCGGGGCATCGCGGCCGCGGTAGCCGTAAGCATCCAGCACGGCCAGGAAGGGCGCCTCCAGGGGCAGGCCCTCGGCGGCGTGGAAGTCGGGGCGCTTGAGCTCGGGGTAGACGCCGACCGCACAGCCGGTGGTGCGGTTCAGGCTCGCGACCAGCGCGAGCACGGCCTCGAAGGTCGGCACGCGGAAACCGTCGGTCCCGCCGCGGAATCGCTCCGGGTACACCGGCGTGCCGTCGGCGCCGGTGCGCTCGTGGACCGAGAGGGTCCCGATCTCCGCCAGCGTGAAGTCCGCCGCGTACCAGCGGCCGTCGTCGCGGGCGCGGTCCGGGAACCGCTCCTCGACATCGGTGGTGGCTTCGAGATGGATATCGTGCAGCGCAATCAGCACGCCGTCGCCGGTCATCACCAGATCCGGCTCGATGTAGTCGGCACCCATGGCGTGGGCCAGCGCGTAGCCGGCCAGCGTGTGCTCGGGCAGGTGGCCGCTGGCGCCGCGATGGGCGATGACCACCTGCTCATCCGGGAGCCGTGCCGGCTGCTCGCCCGCGACGAGCGGGCCGGCGGTGGCGGCCGCGAGCACAAAGCCCGCCAGCCGGAGCCGCCACCCGCCGCGCGGGGCGCGTGCCACGCGGCTAGCGCAGGTGCTTGTCGAGGAAGGCCAGGCTGCGTTCCCAGGCCAGCTTCGCGCAGTCGGCGTCGTAGTAGTCCCAGTCCTCGTTGCCGAAGGCGTGCGGTGCGTCGTAGTGGTGGAACTCGTGGGTCACGCCGGCCGCCTCGAGTTTGGCCTCGAAGGCATTGACGGCGTCGGTGGGGAACATCTGGTCCTGGGTGCCGAAATGGCCCTGTACCGGAATCCGGATGGTGCCCGGGTCACCGGCTTCCTCCGGCGGCATGCCGTACCAGGCCACCGCGGCATCGAGCTCGGGAGCGTGCATGGCGCCCAGGAAGGACAGCACGCCACCCATGCAGAAGCCCATGGTGCCCACCCTGCCGCCGGCGGACTTGAGGTGCTGGACGGCGCCGCGCACGTCCTGCGTGGCGGCGTCGCCGAAGTCGAGGCCGGTCATCTTGTGCTCGGCCTCGGCGGCATCCAGCGCCTTGTCGCCGCGGTACAGGTCGGGGACCAGCGCGCGGAAGCCGGCCTCGGCGAGGCGATTGGCGACGCGCTCGATCTGGTCGTTGATGCCCCACCACTCCTGGATCACCACCACACCCGGCGCGTCCGCGCCGGCGGCGGGCTCGATGTAGTAGGCCGGCGCCGTCTTGCCGTCCGGGCGGGTGAACTCGTGATTCGTTGGCATGGGTGTGCTCCTTGTGCGGTCGGAATGCGAACGCCGCACAGCGTAACGCCAAGCCGGTGGCGATTCAGCAGCAGGGCGGCCGCGTCACGGCTGCGGCGAAGCCGGTGTCAGCAGCGTCCCTTCTTCGCCTGGCCCGGCGGGCAGAAGCGGCCCTGGCCGCGGTGGCCGTCATGCGCGCGATGATGGTCGCCATAGCGGTAGTCGTCCCGCCGGTAGTCACGGTCGTCGTCGGTGGCGATCGCGGCGCCGCCGGCACCGCCCAGCGCGCCACCCAGGATGGCACCGTCGCTGCCACCCACCTCGTTCCCGATCGCTGCGCCGATGGCGCCGCCGATGCCGCCTCCGATGGCCGCATCCACCGAATCGTCCGCCCATGCGGGGAGGGCCAGTGTGGTGGCGATCAGCATCGTTCCGAAGACATGTTTCATGGTGCTTCTCCTTTGCGGCGGGTTCCGGTACCACGGGATGCATGCTGCCCATCGGGGCGTGAGCCATTGCTGAACACGCCGCACCCCGCCGACGCGCTTGCCCCCGGGCCGCGAGTGCCCGACCATGCGGCCGATCCGGCTCAGGAGCGCATTCGTGCCGAAGCAGTGTCAGTTCGATGGTCCAGGCGGTCCGGAGGTCATCCGGTGGTCCGATGCGCCGGAGCCGGTACCCGGCGAGGGCGAGGTGGCGATCGCGCATACCGCGGTCGGCGTCAATTACATCGACGTCTATCACCGCAGCGGGCTGTATCCGGTGCCGCTTCCGAGCGGGCTGGGCATGGAAGCCGTCGGTACCGTGACCGCGGTCGGTGCGGGGGTTGCGGGCTTGGCGCCCGGTGATCGGGTCGCCTACGCCAGCGCGCCGCTCGGTGCCTACGCCGAGGCGCGCGCGATGCCGGCCGACCGGGTGGTGCGCGTGCCGGATGCCCTGGATGACCGCACTGCGGCCGCAATCATGCTCAAGGGCCTCACCGCGCACGCGCTGTTGTTCCGCGTCTTCCCGGTACGGGCCGGGCACCACGTGCTGGTTCATGCCGCGGCGGGAGGCGCCGGCAGCCTGCTGTGCGCGTGGGCGCATCATCTGGGTGCCCGTGTGATCGGTACGGTGGGTTCGGCCGCCAAGGCCGAGCGGGCCCTGGCGACGGGCTGCGATGCGGTCGTCCGCTACGACCGCGAGCCGGTGGCCGAGACGGTGCGCGGACTGACCGACGGACGCGGTGTCGATGTCGTCTATGACGGCGTCGGGGCGGCGACCTTCGAGGCCTCGCTCGATGCGCTGGCGCCGCTCGGCATGATGGTCAGCTTCGGCAATGCCTCCGGCGCGGTGCCCGCCTTCGCGCCCGGCGAGCTCGCGCGCCGCGGCTCGCTGTTCCTGACCCGGCCCAGCGTGGTCGACTACACGCGTTCGCGCGCCGACCTGGAGACCGGTGCCGCGGCGGTGTTCGAGGCCGTCGCCGCCGGCGTGCTGCGACCGCACATCGGGCAGACCTACGCGCTCACCGATGCCGCCCGCGCGCACCACGATCTGGAAGACCGCAGGACGGTCGGGGCCAGTCTGCTGCTGCCGGCCTGAAGCGACGCGGCGCTATCGGCGCACCCACAGCAGGCGCGCGCGCGAGCCGCGCGACAGCCAGACCACCGCGTTCTGCCGGAAGCGCGCCGCCAGCCGCCGTGCCTCGCCGCGCGACAGGCCGGCGACGATCAGGCTGTGCTCCGGTGGCCAGTCACCGGCGTCGGCAAGATTGCGGCCGGGCAGCATGGGGTGCGGCATGGCGTGCAGCAGATGCAGCAGCGCGCACTGCGCGCGCCGGTTCGCGGCGCGCGAGTGCTGCCGGCTGTGCGGGTTGCACGCCGTGATGACGGTGGCGGTCCCGGATGCGTGCTCGTCCATCCAGGCGTCCACCGCCGGTGCCGGATGGCCGATGCGGATGTCCTCGGTCGTGGTCGGGAGATAGACCCGGTAGCGCGTGGCGCGGTAGGGCGCGTCCCAGGCGCTGCGGTTGGCGCGCGGCAGCTTCGGCAAAGCAGTCTCCTTCCGGCAGCCGGTGTTGTCCGCAACATGCGCCGCTTGCGCACGCGTTGCAAGGCCGGCGCGCCCGGCGCTTGCTACCATTCCGCGCAGCGGGCGCCTGGGCGCTCATTCTCCGCGGGTCTCGGGCATGGTTCTGGTCGTCGACAACTACGATTCCTTCACCTACAACCTGGTGCAGTATCTGGGCGAGATCGGCGCGCAGGTCGATGTGGTGCGCAACGACGCCATGAGCGTCGACGACATGCTGGCGCGGGCGCCCGATCACATCCTGCTTTCCCCCGGGCCGTGCACGCCCAACGAGGCGGGCGTGTGCCTGGAGCTCATCGAGCGCGCCGCCGGTCGCATCCCGATCTTCGGCGTCTGCCTGGGCCACCAGGCCATCGGTCAGGCCTTCGGCGGCAGCGTGGTGCGGGCGCGCGAGGTCATGCACGGCAAGACTTCCGAGATCCATCACACCGGCGCCGGGGTCTTCTCCGGCCTCGACAGTCCGCTGACCGCGACGCGCTACCACTCGCTGATCGTGGCCCGGGACGGTCTTCCGGACTGCCTGGAGCTGACCGCCTGGACCACCGATGCCGACGGCGCGGTCGACGAGATCATGGGCTTCCGCCATCGCGAGCTGCCCATCGAGGGCGTGCAGTTCCATCCCGAGTCGATCCTCTCGGAGCACGGGCACGCCATGCTCCGCACCTTCCTCGGCTACCGCATTCCGGAGGCGGCATGAACTTCACCGCCCAGCAGGCCCTCGCCCGGGTCATCGATCATCGCGAGATCTTCCACGACGAGATGATCGCGCTGATGCGCGCCATCATGCGCGGCGAGGTGTCGCCGGTGCTGACGGCGTCGATCCTCGCGGGGCTGCGCGTCAAGAAGGAGACCGTCGGCGAGATCGCGGCCGCCGCGCGTGTCATGCGCGAATTCGCGCGTGCCGTGCCGCTGGCCGACCGGGAGCACTTCCTGGATATCGTCGGCACCGGTGGTGACGGCGCGCACACCTTCAACATCTCCACCGCCAGCATGTTCGTGGCCGCGGGCGCCGGTGCCCGGGTGGCCAAGCACGGCAACCGCTCGGTATCGAGCGCCTCCGGCGCGGCGGACGTGCTCGGCGCGCTGGGCGCGACCATCGAGCTGCAGCCCGAGGACGTGGCGGCGTGCATCGAGGAATGCGGCATCGGTTTCATGTTCGCGCCCATCCACCATCCGGCGATGAAGGAAGTCGGACCGGTGCGCAAGGAGATGGGCGTGCGCACCATCTTCAACATCCTCGGGCCGCTGACCAACCCGGCCGATGCGCGGCACTGCCTGATGGGCGTGTTCCACCCCGATCTGGTCGGCATCCAGGCGCGCGTGTTGCGCGAGCTGGGGCTCACCCGCGCGCTGGTGGTCTGGGGGCGTGACGGTCTCGACGAGATCACGCTGGGCGGGTCGACCTACGTCGCCGAACTCTCCGACGGCGAGGTCCACGAGTACGACATCCATCCCGAGGACTTCGGACTGCCCATGGCGTCCAGTCGTCAGCTCGCGGTGGACGGGCCGGAGGCGTCCCGGGCGCTGGTCGAGGCGGTGCTGGCCGACACGCCGGGTCCGGCGCGCGACATCGTGCTGCTCAATGCCGGGGCGGCGCTCTATGCGGCCGCGATCGCGGATTCCATCGACGAGGGTGTGGAGCGGGCGCGCGACAGCATCGCGTCCGGCGCCGCTCGCGCGAAGCTCGAGGCCTTCGTGCGCGCCACCAACGGGCGCGCCGCGGCATGAGCGACATCCTGGACACCATCCTGGAGCGCAAGCAGGACGAGCTGCGCGCGCTGCGCAAGCGCTACAGCCTGCGCGACCTCGAGGAGCGCGCGGGCGAGGCGGGCGACACGCGCGGATTCGCCGATGCGCTCGCCGCCACCGCCAAGATGCGCGCCGCGGTGATCGCGGAGATCAAGCGTGCCAGTCCCAGCAAGGGCCTGATCCGCGAGGACTTCGACGGTGCCTGGATCGCCGGGCGCTACGCCGAGGGCGGCGCCGCCGCCCTGTCGGTGCTGACCGACCGCGACTTCTTCGGCGGTGGCGAGGAGATCCTGATCGCCGCGCGCGCCGCCTGCGAGCTGCCGGTGCTGCGCAAGGACTTCCTGGTGGACCCGATGCAGGTTCTGGAGGCCCGCGCCATGGGCGCCGACTGCATCCTGCTGATCGCCGCCGCGCTCTCCACCGCGCAGATGCGCGAGCTCGACGTGCTGGCGCGCGATCTGGACATGGACGTGCTGGTCGAGGTGCACAGTCGCGACGAGCTCGATGCCGTTCTGGGCGCCGGTTTGCCGGCCGGCTATCTGCTGGGCATCAACAATCGCGATCTGCGGAGCTTCGAGACGCGGCTGGAAACCACGCTCGATCTGCTGCCGCATCTGTCTCCCGAGCTGCCCGTGGTCACCGAGAGCGGCATCCACACGCGCGACGATGTCGAGCGCATGTGCCGCGCCGGCGTCGAGCGCTTCCTGATCGGCGAGTCGCTGATGCGCCAGTCCGATCCGGGCGACGCGCTGGCGCGACTGATCGACTGAACCGAGGAAATCCGCGATGGAAGTCACGGTACGACATACCAGCGGCGCGCAGTTCGTCGGCGAGACCGGCAGCGGGCACGCCATCGTCATCGACGGGCCGGAGGACATCGGCGGCCGCAACACCGGCGCGCGTCCGATGGAGCTGATGCTCCTGTCGGTGGGGGCCTGCTCGGCGGTCGACGTGCTGCACATCCTGCGCAAGGGGCGGGCCGACGTGCGCGACTGCCGCGTGCAGGTGCGCGGTACGCGCGCCGACACCGAACCCAGGGTGTTCACCGACATCGCGCTGCACTTCACGGTCGTCGGCCATGCGCTCAGGGAGAATCAGGTGGAACGCGCGGTGCATCTGTCTGCCGAAAAGTACTGCTCCGCATCGATCATGCTGGGGGCTTCGGCCCGCATCACGCACAGCTTCAGTGTCGAGGCGGTCGACTGACCGCATTGCCCCCGACATCCTGTAACACCCTCCAACCACGTCTCATTCATAATGTGCGGCCCGCGCGACCGATCGCGCGCGACCGCTCCTTGACTCGACACGGAGACGCAGAAGTTGCCCAAGAAGACGGTCCGCAACCCCCGGCTCAAGCTCCACGGCTTCAACAATCTCACGAAGTCGCTGAGCTTCAATATCTACGACATCTGCTACGCGCGCTCGGCCGAGCACCAGCAGGAATACATCGAGTACATCGACGAGGCCTACAACGCCGAGCGGCTGACCGACATCCTCAGTCAGGTGTCGAACATGATCGGCGCGCAGATCCTCAACATCGCGCGCGAGAACTACGAGCCGCAGGGCGCCTCGGTCACCATGCTGATCTCCGAGGGGCACATCGACAGCGGGTCGCACGGCAAGCACAAGGACAAGGTCGAGAAGGAGTCCGTGGTCGGGCATCTCGACAAGTCCCACATCACCGTGCACACCTATCCGGAGATGCACCCGGACAACGGCATCTCCACCTTCCGCGCCGATATCGACGTCTCGACCTGCGGGAAGATCTCGCCGCTGAAGGCGCTCAACTTCCTGATCAACAGCTTCGACTCCGACATCGTGATCATGGACTACCGCGTGCGCGGCTTCACCCGCAACGTCCGCGGCTCCAAGCACTTCATCGATCACAACATCGACTCGATCCAGAACTTCATCTCGAAGGACATCAAGGACCGGTACGACATGGTCGACGTCAACGTCTATCAGGAGTACATGTTCCACACCAAGATGCGCCTCAAGGATCTCGACCTCGAGACCTACCTGTTCGGCGAGGGCGTGCGCGAGTTGCCGCCGCGCGAGGCGAAGCGCATCCGCGGGCGCGTCAACCACGAGATCATGGAGATCTTCTACGGGCGCAACATCTCGCGCTAGCGTTCAGTCGTAGCGCCGCCCGCAGCCGTCCATGCGCTGACCGTCGACGACCACGCGCACGCGCAGCGGGAATCCGACACCGCTCATGCCATCGCGGCAGTCCGTGCGCTCGGTCGTGACGCGCAGGCTGTGGGTGCCCGAGGATGCAATGTAGCCATCATCCGTGGGCGTGACCGACGCGAACTGCACGGTCGCGTCGCCGTACTGCGTCACCAGGCGCGCCGTCGGGGCCTCGCCGCGCTCGATTTCCAGCATCCAGCCGGGCTCGTTGCCGGCGGCGCGCAGCGCCAGATCATCGGGGACGTCGAGCCAGGGCGAGGACGTGTCGGTGGGCCGGCAGTCGACCGTTGCGTCCGTGCCGGGTGGCGTCAGCACGGCCTCGTCACCCTTGCTCCAGAACACGATTCCATCGGCGCCGGCGTAGCGAGCGCCCGACGCCGATACGGTCCGGTCGAGCAGGTACTCGCCGCCCGGCAGCATGAGGAGCAGATCTCCGGACGCGGCGCGATGGTGGCTGCGCGCGGCCCACGGGCCGCATTGCCAGCGCTCGGCGCCCGCGGGCAGGGCGGACGCCGCACTCGCGGAAGGCGAGTCCGGGTCGGGCGTGCACGCACCGAGCGCGACAAGGAGACCGCCGGCGGCGATCAGGCGCAGACTGGCATCGTTCATCGGCTCAGGCTAGCGTGGCAGGCCTGAACCGCAACCGCACGATCGCCATGTTCCGCAATGCCGTACTGCTGCCGAGTCTCGCGCTGCTGATCGCGGCCTGCTCGGGCGCCCCCGATCAGGCGGATGTCGCGAGCGCGGTGGCACGACTCTACGACGAGGATCTGCGCAGCGAGCGCGAGGTCCTTGCGGGTGTGGGCATGGACGGGCTGCTGCCGAGCCTGGTCACGGCCGAGAAGCTGGCCTGCGCGACATCCGCGACCGGGCGCGGCTATGACTGCGATGTGCGGCTCGTCACCGAACAGTTCGGCAGTCGGAGCAGCACCGTCACGGCGATGCGGCTGGTGGCGGGAGCGGACGGCTGGTACGTGGCCGACGCCGAGCGATCCGGTCAGAACCAGTAGGCGGTGCGCGTCATCACGCGCGCCACCGCGCGCATCGCCATGCGCACCGGAAAGGGCAGATCGGTGCCGCCGGCGGCGCGTGCCTCGGCGCCGTGCCGCTCCTCGTCGACGCGCATCTGCTCGAGGATGGCGCGCGAGCCGGTGTCGGCCGCCGGCAGCCGCGTCAGGTGGCCCTGCAGATGCTGCACCACCTGCTTCTCGGTCTCCTCGACGAATCCGAGGCTCCACTTGTCTCCGGCGGCGGCCGCGAAGGCGCCCATCGTGAAGGAGGCGCCGTACCAGAACGGCTGGAGGCGGCTGGGGCCCTCACCGAGCTCGTGAAGGCGCTCGGTGCACCAGTCGAGATGATCGCGCTCCTCGGCGGCGGCGCTGCGGAGGTGGGCGCGGACGACGGGGTCGCGCGCGAGCAGCGACTGCCCGTGGTAGAGCGCCTGTGCCGCGACCTCGCCGGCATGGTTGACGCGCATGAGGCCGGCTGCGTGGTGGCGCTGCGGCGGCGTCAGCGTGCGCGCCTCATCGTGGTCGGGGCGAGGCCGCGGACGCGGTGCGGGCGCGTCGGCTTCGCGACCGGCAATGACATCGCCGGCGCGCGCGAGCAGGTGGTCGAGACCGCTCAGCCGGCGCGTCACTAGGTGTCCTTCGCGGCGTCCTTGGGCGGCGGCACGTAGCCGGTCTCGGCGAGCTCGCCGCCGCCGAACAGGAACTTCTCCATTTCCTGGCTGAGGAAGGTGCGCGCCTGCTTGTCGGCGAGGGAGAGCCGGTACTCGTTGATGACGCGGGTCTGGTGCGCCTTCCACTCCTCCCACGCTTCCTTCGAGACGTTGTCGAAGATGCGCTGTCCGAGATCGCCCGGGTAGGGCGGCGCGTCGAGTCCCTCGGCCTCGCGTTGCAGTCGGACGCAATGGACGGTACGGGTCATTCCGGTGGCTCCTCGAGGCTGTGCAGCAGGCGCCGGATCGGGGCGGGGAGACCCAGCGCTCTTGCGGACCCCATTGTATGCCAGGCGCCTTCGGGTTCGCGCAGCAATGGCGTGGCGTGCGCAACCGGTGTGCACCACAGCGGCTGCAGGTGCCAGATGAAGTGCGTGAAGCCGTGCGTGACGGCAGCCGGAGGGGTATCGGTGTCCGCTGTCACGCCGAGGTCGTGCAGTGCGGCCTCGTCGGCCCGTTCGACGATGGGCGGTGCCCACAGACCGCCCCAGATCCCCGCGGGCGGCCGGCGCTGCAGCCAGATGCGACCGTCGCCCCGCTGGATGAGCAGCAGATGGGCGTGCCGCTCGGGTCGGTCGCGGCGGGGACGCGGCGTGGGCAGCTCGGCGACGCGTTCCTCGATGCGTGCCCGGCAGTCGTCGCCGACCGGGCACTGCGCGCAGCCCGGGCGCCGTGCCGAACAGACGCTGGCGCCGAGGTCCATGATGGCCTGCGTGTAGTCGGCCATGCGCGTGTCCGGCAGGCGCGCGTCGGCTTCGGCCTGCAGCGTGCGCGCCACCGCCGGGCTGCCCGGCCATCCCGACACCCCCGCATGGCGGGCGAGCACCCGCTTCACGTTGGCGTCGAGGATGGCGCGGCGTTGCCCGAAGGCCTGTGCGCAGATGGCGGCCGCCGTGCTCGGTCCTATGCCCGGAAGGGCCACGAGGGCGTCGTAGTCGTCGGGGACCTCGCCGTCGTGCTCCGTCATCACGCGCTGCGCGGCGGCGTGCAGGTTGCGGGCGCGCGAGTAGTAGCCGAGCCCCGACCACATCGCGAGCACATCGTCGGCGTGTGCACACGCGAGCGCCGCAGGCGTCGGGAAGGACGCCATGAAGCGCAGGAAGTAGGGCGCCGCGGTGGCGACCTGCGTCTGCTGCAGCATGATCTCGGAGACCCATACCCGCCAGGCCGTGCGCGGGTGCTGCCACGGCAGATCGTGCCGACCGTGGTGTGCGTGCCAGGCGAGCAGGCGCTCGGCGAAGGGCTTCTCGCGCGCCGCGGGCGAAGCGCTTGCCGTCACCTAGGGCGAATCGGCCGCGCCGGGCTCGGTGGTGCCTTCGGTATCCGCATCGGCATCGGCATCCGAGCCGGCGGCGGGCTGCTGCTCGCTGCCACTGCCCGCCTCGGGTTGCTGCTGCTTCGGCTCTTCCTTCTTCGGATTGCGCTCGGGCCGGCCGAAGAGGTTGCGCAGGGCATCGCCGGCGGCCTCGCCCAGCTCCTTGTCGATCTTCTCCTGCAGTCGGCGCTCCTCGGCCTCGACCTTCCCGCGCAGCTCGTCCTTGCGCTCGTCGGCCGCTTCGCGCAGCTTGCCGGTGGCCTGCTGCTGCAATGCGGCCTTGAGATCGATGCCGATCTTGGGATCGGCCCAGCTGCCGGTGATGCGGATGGGGATCTCGATGCCGGCGAGCTCCGCGAGGTCGGCGCCTTCCTGGCCCTTCAGTGTCCTGACGATGCTGGGACGGGCCAGTACGTCGAGCTTCTCCGCGGACAGGTCGACCGTGCCGTCACCGAGCAGCCGGAACAGCGGATTGCGGCCGTCCAGCTCGCTGATCCGCAGCACGCCGTTCTCGATGCGCGCGCCCGCCACCAGAGAGGCGAAATCGGTCTTGAGCTTCTCGTCGGTGGCCTTGACGGCTTCGCCGCTCAGCCGCGCGCGTGCGTTGCGGATGGTCCGCGCGATGTCGAAGCCCTTCACCGCGCCGTCGGTCAGTCGCACGCTGAGGGTGCCGTTGAGCGCGCTGCGCAGATCGCCGACGGTCTCGCCGCTGGTGGCGATATCGACCTGCATGTTGGCCAGCCCCTCGACCAGATCGCGGCCCAGGAAGTCGGACAGCAGGTTGCCGCCCGCCACCGAGGCGAGATCGAAGCGGGTGGTGTAGCGCGGCGTCCTGCCGGGCGTGACCGAACTGGTGAGATCGATGTTGCCGCCGTAGAGCTGCGCGGTCAGGCGCTGGGTCTTGGTCTTGCCGCGCGGAGCGTCGACCCGGAGGGTGACATCGCGCATGGTCATGCCCTGCGCGATCAGCTCGCCGATCCGGATGCTGCCTTCGGCATTGATCTGCTCCAGCAGCTCGACCGGGATGCGGATGTCATTGATATCGCCGGATGGTTCGCTGTCCTCGCCGGTCTGCTCGGAGACCTGCGCCTCCGGTGGCATGTAGCGGTCGACATCGATCCGGTCGACGTCCACCTGGAAGCCGATGCGCTGGGTGGCGAAGTCGCGCACGGCGGCATTGCCGGTGACTTCGGTGTCGTCGAAGCGCAGGGTGAGCTCGGGGATCTCGGCACTGGAGGTGCCGGCGTTGAAGCGCAGGTCGAGCTTGGCCTTGTCGAGCACGCCGCTGTCGCGCGTTTCGGGCAGCTCGATGGCCAGCACCTCGGCAACCGCGCGCGGCGAGAACTCGCGGGTGGCGAAGGTGCCGGTGAAGCTGGGCGTACCGCCCGCCAGCCCCGTGCCGTCGAGGACCAGATCGGCGGTCAGTCCGGCCGCCTGCACCCGGCCGTCGGGCAGCGACAGCCGGCCTTCCTCGCCGTTGTAGTCGGCGCTGCCGGTGAACTCGACGACCTGCTTGCCGTTCGGGATGGCGTCGCCCTCGGCGACGATGTTGAGCGCGATCTGGGTGATCTCCGCGCTCATGGTCGCGATGTCGGCATCGACCACGCCGGAGAGCTGCATCTCGGCGCCGACGGCGGGCTGCGTTCCGTCGTAGCGCGCCTTGAAGTTCACCATCACCGGCTTGCCGGGCTGGATCCGGCCGGTCGACAGATCGAGATCGCTGATGCGGTGCTCGGTGCCGGCGGCGGCATCGCGATAGCTGAGCGCCGCGTCCTCGATGCTGATGCCCGAGACATCCAGGCTGCGGATGCTGGTGCCGCCCTTCTCGGCGATCGGTTCCTCGGATTCGGCGGGCGGCTGCTCCGCCTGCTCGCTCGAGCGCTCGGCAAGGTCGGCCCAGTTGGAGCGTCCCTGCGCATCGACCGCCAGATTGAGCCGCAGGCCCTTCAGCGTGATCTCGTCGAGCACGATCTCGCGACGCAGCAGCACCGGCAGCAGCTCGATGCCGGCCGAGACTTCGGCGACCTCGGCGAAGGCCTCGTCACCGAAGCCCTCCGCATTGCCCAGGGTCATGCCCTCGGCGCCGACCGCGAGCCAGGGGAAGATGCTCAGCGAGAGGTCGCCCTCGATGGCGAAGCTGCGACCGGTCTGCTGCTCGACCGCGCCGGCGATCTCGTCGCGGTAGTCGTTGGGATCGAACAGTGCGGCTGCGGTGGCGAGCGCGCCGATCAGCAGGAGAATGATGACGGCGATGACGATCGCAGCGATCTTGAGGAACTTGGCCATGCCCGCTTCCGCGTTCGATTTGAACGCCGGAGTCTAGCGAATGTGGCATGAACGCCGTCTTGCTGGCCGCAAAAAAAACGGGCGGCACCGGGCCGCCCATACGCGTCGTCTCCCCCTCTTGTTCCGGTCGTCTCTCCGGTCCGTATCGGTTGCTCCGCTCAGGCGGCTTCGGTGGCCCTGCTCCGGTCACCGGTCGTTTCGGTGGTCTTCTTCTTCCTGGGCAGCGTGCCCATCAGCTTGCAGATGATGCCCAGCATGATCTCGTCGGCGCCACCGCCGATCGATACCAGACGCGAATCGCGGAACGAGCGCGCCACCTCGGACTCCCACATGAAGCCCTGTCCGCCCCAGAACTGCAGGCAGCCATCGGTGACCTCGCGCGCGACGCGGCCGGCCTTCAGCTTGCACATCGACGCCAGCTTGGCGACCTCTTCCATGCCGGCCTTGCCGCCGACATAGAGCTCGGTGGTGCGGTAGACCATTGCGCGCAGGCATTCCACCTCGGTCTGCAGCTCGGCCAGGCGGAAGTGCACGTACTGGTTGTCGAGCACGCTCTGGTCGAAGGCCTTGCGGCCGCGCGCATATTCGATGGTCTCGCTGATGATGTGGTCCAGGGCCTCGATCATCGAGGCGGCGCCGAACAGGCGCTCTTCCTGGAACTGCATCATCTGGTAGGTGAAGCCCATGCCTTCCTGACCGACAAGGTTGCGGCGCGGCACGCGCACATCGTCGAGGAAGATCATCGCGGTGTCCGATGCGCGCATGCCCAGCTTGTCCAGCTTGGTCTCGCGCTGCACGCCCTTGGCATCGAGCGGCACGATGATCAGCGACTTGTTCTGGTGCGGCTTGCCGTCGCTGGTGTTGGCCAGCAGACAGGCCCAGTCGGACTGGGTGCCGTTGGTGATCCACATCTTCGAGCCGTTGATGACGTAGTCGTCGCCATCGACGCGCGCGGTGGTCTTGATCGAGGCGACATCCGATCCGGCGCCGGCCTCCGAGACCGCGATCGAGCAGCACTGCTCTCCGGCGATCACCGGAGCCAGATACTCGCGGCGCAGCTCGGCGGAACCGAAGCGTGCCAGCGCCGGTGTCGCCATGTCGGTGACCACGCCGACGGCCATCGGGATGCTGCCGCTGCTGCAGTTGCCGAGGGCCTCGGCGAAGCGCAGCTCGTAGGAATAGTCGAGCCCCAGACCGCCATCGGCCTCGGGCTTGTTGATGCCGAGCAGGCCGAGCTGTCCCATGCGCTTGAGGATCTCGTGCGCCGGCCAGATGCCGTCGGCCTCCCACTGCGGAATGTTGGGATTGATCTCGTCCTCGACGAACTTCCTGGTGGTGTTGTAGAGCGCGTCGTGTTCGTGGGTAAATTCCATTACCGATTAGGTCCCGGTCCGAAGGCCGATGCAGGTGTGCCGCAGGTTGTACCACCGTCGCTGCGCAGCGGGCAAGCAGAGCGCCGGGGCGTAATCATCATTTCCTTCTGGTCGCGCGCTCTGCCGCACAGGCGTGCGTGATCGGGGGGATCCGGGGGGCGATCTCGTAGCGTTCGGGCCAGCGCTTGCCGGTGACATGCAGATGATCGGTGCGCGCATCGTGGGCGATGCCGTTGAGCACGTTGTTCACCGAATCCCAGAACATCGGGCGGTCGAATCGCTCGCCGAGCGGAGCCAGATCGAGCCAGCCGCAGACCGATCCGGTGTGCGGGTTGATGGCGGCAACGCGATCGCTGCCGAAGATGTTGGCCCACACCAGCGTGCCGTCGTGCTCGAGCTCGTTGAGCCTGCCGATGGCGCGAATGCCGTCGCGCACGATCACGCTGCGCAGGACATCGAAGGTTGCGGGATCCCGGAATGTCAGTCGTTCCGATCCGTCGCTCATGATGAGCGCGTCGCCGTCCCATGTGAGGCCCCAGCCCTCACCCTCGTAGTGGAACCGATGCGCGTTGCCGAGGCGCCGGTCGAGACGGCGCGCGATCCCGTTGCGCCAGGTCAGCAGCCAGATGTGCTCGCCGGCAAAGGTCGCGCCCTCCGCAAACTCGCCCGCGGGGAGACGGCGTCCGGCAATGCTTCGCTCGGCGTTCTCGGTGACGACGAAGGAGTCGTTGAACCCGCCGGAGGATTCGAGCCAGATGCCGTCCTCGAGATCGAGTCCCTGGGTGAAGCGGTCCGGATCATGGACGTGGGTGGCGACCAATTCCCACTCGATGATCGGTGCCTTGTCGGAAGATGCCGTATCCGGACTCGCGATGGCGCAACCGAACAGAAGCAGTGCTATCAGCAAGCTTCGCCATGTGCACGCAAGTGACCGAATGTTTGCTTTTATTGCCGTCATGCGTCAGAGTCATCGCCGACGTTGCTGACCTTCACATCGGTGAAAAAAAGTCAAGCAGCGTCGTGTCCGGGGAGCGGCTGCAGGCCGCACGTTAGCAGGTGCGAATCAAGGAGCAAGCCACCATGGCAGTAACCAAGAGTGCATCCAAGAAGACGGCAGCCAAGAAGGCGACCGCGAAGAAGTCAGCGGCCAAGAAGGCGGCTGGCAAGAAGAGCGCGGTCAAGAAGGCGGCGGCGAAGAAGTCGGCCGTGAAGAAGGCCGCCGTCAAGAAGTCGGCTGCCAAGAAGGCCACTGCCAAGAAGTCGGCCGTGAAGAAGACTGCCGCCAAGAAGTCGGCGGCCAAGAAGACCGCGGTGAAGAAGGCCGCCGCCAAGAAGTCGGTGGCCAAGAAGGCGACCGCCAAGAAGGCCGCCGCGAAGAAGGCCGTCACCAAGGGCACCAAGGCCCTGAAGTCGGCAGCCGACAGCGCCATGACCAGCGCGCGCAAGACCGCCGCAAAGGTCGGGAAGCGCGTGAAGTCGATTCGCAAGAAGAAGTAGCCGTACGCGGCGGCGACGGGTGAAACGGGCCCGTCGTCCCTGATCCGCACCGGATGGGATTCGCGCCGGCCGGAGCTGCTCCGGCCGGCGCGATCGCAGTCGCCGCTACAATGCGCGCCCATACCCATTTCCGGGCACTGACATGACGCAGAGCATGACGGGCTTCGCCCAGGGCGAGGCCGAAGCGCCGGGCGGTATCGTTCGCTGGGAGCTTCGCTCGGTGAACCATCGCTTTCTCGACATCAGCTTCCGCGTGCCCGAGGATTTCCGATCGCTCGAAGGTGCGTTGCGGCAGAGTGCGGGGCGCGCATTGTCGCGGGGCAAGGTGGATGCGCAGATGCGCTACGTCACCGATAGCGCCGCTTCCGAGATCGAGATCGACGAGACGCGACTGGAACAGCTCCGCCAGGCGATCGATCGCACCGAGCGCGCATGGGGTTCGCTGAACACCCCCGACCCACTGCGCGTTCTGCAGTTCCCCGGCATCGTGCGCGAGCGCCAGCATGATCTCAGCGCTCTTCACGAGGCCGCGACCCGCGCATTCGAGGCCGCGCTCGAGGATCTGCGCGCGGCACGGGCACGCGAAGGCGAGCGACTTGCCCAGGTGCTTGCCGAGCGCTGCGATGCACTCACGGGACAGGTCACTGTCGTGCGCGAGCGTCTGCCCGTCGTGCGCGAGGAGTGGCTGGAACGTCTGCGCACTCGCTGCCGTGATCTGGGCGTGGAGGTCGACGCCGGCCGGCTCGAGCAGGAACTGGCGATGGTGGCCCAGCGCGCCGACGTCGACGAGGAGATGGTCCGGCTGGAGGGGCATATCGAGGAAGTCCGGGCGGTGCTCGGCCGTGACGACGCCGTGGGCCGGCGCCTCGATTTCCTGATGCAGGAGCTCAACCGCGAAGCCAACACCCTGTCGTCCAAGTCGCAGGATGCCGAGCTCACCCGCGCCGCGGTCGAGATGAAGGTCGTCATCGAGCAGATGCGCGAGCAGGTGCAGAATATTGAGTAACCGCCAACCGGGCGTGCTGGTGATCGTCTCCGCGCCGAGCGGGGGCGGCAAGAGCACGCTGACCCGTACCTACGTCGAGGCCAGTCGCGGCGGTCCGCACCCCGCCGAGCTGTCGATCTCGTACACCACGCGAGCGCCGCGGCCGGGCGAAGTGGATGGCGTGCACTATCACTTCGTCGACGATGCGCGGTTCCGCGCCATGATCGATGACGGAGCCTTTCTCGAGTACGCCGAGGTCTTCGGCCGCTTCTACGGGACCGGGCGCGACGTGACCGAGGCCGAGCTCGCCGCCGGTCGCGACGTCATTCTGGACATCGACTGGCAGGGCGCCCGTCAGGTCCGGCAGGCGGTGCCCGAGGCCGTGGGCGTGTTCATCCTGCCGCCGTCGCGCGACGAGCTCGAGGCGCGACTCCGCGCCCGTGCCCAGGATGACGAGGACACGATTGCGCTGCGCATGGCCGAGGCCACCAGCGAGATGCAGCACTGCCACGAGTACGACTACCTCATCATCAACGACGACCTCGCGGCGGCGCACGCCGATTTCGCCGCGGTCGTGCGGGCGGCGCGCTCGCGCAACGCCGTGGTGCGCCGGCACCAGGCCGGGCGCATCGACGACCTGCTGGCGGACTACGGGGCTAGCGGGTAGACTGTGCGGCTTCCCTAGACCAGCTTCCCAGGACGTTCATGGCACGCGTAACCGTTGAAGACTGCCGCGAGCACATTTCCAACCAGTTCGACCTGACCCTGGTGGCGGCCAAGCGCGCGCGTCAGCTCACGCGCGGGGCCGAGGCCCACATCACCTGGGGCAACGACAAGTCCACCGTGGTGGCCCTGCGCGAGATCGCCGACGGCCACGTCGACAAGGCGGTGCTCGAGGAGCAGGACCTGCCTGCCGTGTCGGCGCCGAAGGTCGAGCTCGAAGCGCTCGATCCGCTGGACGCGCTCGACATCTAGTTCCGCCCGCCGGTGCGTGTTCCGCACCGGCGCCCGCGGGCAGCCGGTGGCGCCCGTGACGCTTCCGGGCGCCCCCCCGGATCCGGTGCGGCTGTCGTGACCCACCGGCGCGCCCCTATACTGGGGCCATGACCCGCCAGCAGCTCCCCGTCATCGGCCGTATCGGCAATGCGCTGCGCGCGCAGCGCGTGGCGCGCACCTTCGGCATCGATGCGCTGGCGCGCGTGCTCGAGGCCTATCTCACCGGCGACCAGATCGACGAGGTGCGTCGCGCGCACGCCCTGGGCCAGCAGCTGCACGCCGGCCAGACGCGGACCAGCGGCGAGCCCTACATCTATCACCCGCTGGCGGTGGCCCGGATCCTGGCCGAGATGCGGCTGGATCACGTCACCATCATCGCCGCCATTCTGCACGACGTCATCGAGGACACCGCGGTCACCAAGGCGGAGATCGCGCGCGACTTCGGTGACGACGTCGCGGAGCTGGTCGACGGTGTCTCGAAGTTCGATCGTGCCGAGGGCGTGTCGCGCGCGCAGGCGCAGGCCGAGTCGGTGCGCAAGCTGCTGCTGGCGATGACCAAGGACCTCCGGGTCATCCTCATCAAGCTGGCCGACCGCCTGCACAACATGCGCACGCTCGGTGTCATGGAGGCCGGCAAGCGCCGCGAGAAGGCGCTGGAGACCCTGCAGGTCTACGCGCCGATGGCGCACCGCCTGGGCATCCACTTCCTGCGGGTGGAGCTGGAGGATCTGGCCTTCGCCAATCTCTATCCGCAGCGCTACCGCGTCATCGAGCATGCGGTGCGCCAGCAGATCGGCAATACCCGCAAGAACATCTCGGAGATCGAGTCGCGGCTGTCGCGATCGCTGCGCGACGAGGGCATCGGCGCCACCGTCGTCGGACGGCAGAAGAACCTCTACAGCATCTACGAGAAGATGCGCCGCAAGAAGCTGAAGCTTCCGGCGGTGATGGATGTGCTGGGCTTCCGCATCGTGGTGTCGAAGGTCGACGAGTGCTACCGCGCGCTGGGCATGGTCCACCATTGCTATCGCCCCATCTCGGAACTGTTCAACGACTACATCGCCAACCCCAAGTCGAACGGTTACCAGAGCCTGCACACCACCTGCATGGGGCCGCACGGGCGCAAGATCGAGGTCCAGATCCGCACCCGCGAGATGCATCACATCGCCGAGAGCGGCATCGCGGCGCACTGGCAGTACAAGCTCGGCGGCAGCGGCATGCAGCACACCGCGCCCGAGACGCGCGCGCGCGAATGGCTGTCCTCGCTCTTCGAGCTGCAGGACTCGGCCGCGGCAGTGGACTTCTTCGAGACCGTCAAGATCGACCTGTTCCCTGACGAGGTCTACGTCTTCACGCCCAAGGGCAAGATCCTGCGCATGCCGCGCGGCGCGACTGCGGTGGACTTCGCCTACGCGGTGCATTCCGAGCTCGGTGATCGCTGCGTGGCGGCGCGCATCGACCAGCAGCTGGAGCCGTTGTCGGCGACGCTGCAGAACGGCCAGACGGTGGAGATCATCACCGCGCGTCACGCCCAGCCCAACGCCGCGTGGCTGAACTTCGTCAAGACCGCCAAGGCGCGTTCCTGCATCCGCCACTATCTGCGCAACCTGCGCGAGGACGAGGCCATCCGGCTGGGCAAGCGGCTGCTGGAGCGTGCGCTCCGCGGCCTGGAGCTGTCCGCCAACGTGCTGCGCGGCGAGGCCGTGGAGCGCGTGCTGACGCTGTACAAGCTCGACGATCTCGAGACGCTCTATGCCGACATCGGGCTCGGCCGCCGACTGGCGCCCCTGGTGGCGCGCCACTTCCTGCCGGAGTCGGAGTCCGGGCGCACCGCGGGCGAGGGGCCGGCGCTGGCGGTGGAGGGTACCGAGGGGCTGGTGCTCGACTACGGCAAGTGCTGCCATCCGCTGCCCGGCGACGAGATCCGCGGTCACGTCAGCGCCGGCCGCGGTCTCATCATCCATCGCGCGGTCTGCAAGCAGGCCGCGAGCGGCGTGCGCGCGGCACCGCAGGACTGGATACCGCTGGCGTGGTCCGAGGAGGTGGCGGGGTCGTTCTCGGCCGAGCTCCGCGTCAAGGCGCTGAACGAGCGCGGCGCGCTCGCCGACATCGCGACCGAGATCGCCAATGCGGAGTCGAGCATCGAGAACGTCCAGATGAGCGAGCGGCACGACGACGAATCGGCCGACATCCGCTTCGTCATCGGCGTCCGCAACCGCACGCATCTGGCGCGCGTGCTGCGCCGTGTCCGTCGCATCTCGGTGGTGGCGCGCGCCCAGCGCACCTGACCGCGCGCGCTCCGGCGCGCCTGGCGCGCTATATTCGCGGCCCAACCAGAATCACCGGGAGCAGGCATGAGCGCCCAGGGCAAGCGCGAGACCATCCATACCGACAACGCGCCGCAGGCAATCGGCAGCTACTCGCAGGCCGTGCGCTGCGGCTCGACGGTCTACCTGTCCGGGCAGATCCCGCTCGACCCGGCGACCATGGAACTGGACAACGCCGGCATCGACGACGAGATCCGCCGCGTCTTCCGCAACCTGCTGGCGGTGGTTGCCGCAGCCGGCGGGTCGGCGGCCCAGGTCGCCAAGCTCAATCTCTACCTCACCGATCTCGGGCACTTCCAGCGGGTCAACGAGATCATGGCCGAGTTCTTTGCCGAGCCCTATCCGGCACGCGCGGCGGTCGGCGTGGCGGCGCTGCCCAAGGGGGCGCGCTTCGAGGCCGAGGGCGTTCTGGTGCTGGACGACTGAACCGCCGACGGTGGCGGAGGTCCGGCTCGACCAGCCCGTCGCGGCGCTGCGCGGCGTGGGCGCCGCGCTGGCGGGCAAGCTCGCGGGGCTCGGCATCGAGCGGGTGCTGGATCTGCTGCTGCACCTGCCGCTGCGCTACGAGGATCGCAGCCGTTGCCAGCGGGTAGCCACGCTGCGCCACAACGAGTCGGCACAGATGGCGCTGCGCGTGCTCGAGACCGACACCCGCAACGCGCCGCGCCGCCAGCTCCGCGTGTTCTGCGAGGACGCCGACGGCGCGCCCTTCCTGCTGCGCTTCTTCCACTTCCGCAACGCCCAGGCGCAGGGCTTCGTCGCGGGCGCGGGCATCAGGGTCTGGGGCGTGGCGCGCATGGGGCCCGGCGGCTGGGAGATGGTGCACCCCGAGTACCGCGCCTTTCCGGACATCGCGCAGGTCCGGCCCGAGGGCGGCGTCCGGCCGGTCTATCCGCTGGCGGCCGGGCTGACCCAGGCGCGCCTGCGCGGTCTGGTCACCGATGCGCTGTCCCGTGCCGGCGGGGATCCGGCGCTCGGTGCGGGCGAGGTTGCCGCGCTGTCCCCGCCGACCGCGCTCGACGCGCTGCGCATCGTGCACCAGCCGCCCGATGCCGACAGCGCCGCCGCGTTGATGGCGGAGTCCCACCCGGCGCGCCGGCGCCTGATCCGCGAGGAGCTGCTCGCCCATCAGCTCAGTCAGCGCATCGTCAAGCGCCGCATGCGCAGTCTCGACGCCCCCGCCCTCGACGGCATCGATGACGCCCGCGATGCCCTGGAGGGGCAGCTCGGCTTCGCCATGACCGGTGCGCAGCGGCGCGTCATCGGCGAGATCGGTGCCGACATGGCGCGCACCCGGCCCATGCTGCGCCTGCTGCAGGGCGACGTCGGGTCGGGCAAGACCGTGGTCGCGGCCAGCGCCATGCTGGCGGCGGTGCGCGCGGGCTGGCAGGCGGCGATGATGGCGCCCACCGAGCTGCTCGCCGAGCAGCACGCGCGCACGCTGGGCGACTGGCTGGCGCCGCTGGGCGTCTCCGTGGTGCTGCTGACCGGCCGTCTGCGCAAGCGCGAGCGCGAGGAGCGCCGTCGCGCGATAGCCGGGCACGAGGTACAGATCGCGGTCGGCACGCACGCGGTATTCCAGGATGACACGCGCTTCGCACGGCTCGGCCTGGTGATCGTCGACGAGCAGCATCGCTTCGGTGTCCGCCAGCGACTGGCGCTGCGCGACAAGGGCCCGGACGGCCTGCGTCCGCACCAGCTGGTGATGACCGCCACACCGATCCCGCGCACGCTGGCGCAGACCGCCTATGCCGATCTCGACCTGTCGGTGATCGACGAGCTGCCGCCCGGCCGCACGCCGGTGGTCACCGCGGCCGTGGCCAACGGGCGCCGCGACGAGGTCATCGAGCGCCTGCGCACCGCCGTCGCGGCCGGTCGTCAGGCCTACTGGGTTTGCACGCTCATCGAGGACAGCGAGCAGCTCGCCGCGCAGGCGGCCGAGGAGGCCGCCGGGCTGCTCGAGGCGGCGCTGCCCGGCGTGCGCATCGGCCTCGCCCATGGTCGCCTGAGCGCCGCCGACAAGCAGCGCGTCATGCGCGAGTTCAAGGAGAGCCAGCTGCAGGTGCTGGTCGCGACCACCGTCATCGAGGTCGGCGTCGACGTGCCCAATGCCTCGATCATGGTCATCGAGAACGCCGAACGACTCGGCCTGTCGCAGCTCCACCAGTTGCGCGGCCGGGTCGGCCGCGGCCATACCGAGAGCCAGTGCCTGCTGATGTACCAGCCGCCGCTGGGCGAGTCCGCGGGCGAGCGCCTCGATGTCATGCGGCGCACCCACTCGGGTTTCGAGATCGCCGAGAAGGATCTGGCGCTGCGCGGCCCGGGGGAGCTGCTGGGGCGGCGCCAGACCGGCGTGGTCGCGCTCAAGATCGCCGACCCGGTGCGCGATGCCGAGGAACTGCCCGAGCTGGCCGACATCGCCGAGCGTCTGCTCGACGACTCCGCCGAACGCGAGCGCGTCCATGCGCTCGTGGCGCGCTGGGTGGGTGACGTGCAACGCTACGGCCATGTCTGATTCCGGAGCCCCGGGTGCGCGTCTGCGCGCCTACGTCGAGCTGACGCGCCTGCACAAGCCGGTCGGCATCTGGCTGCTGATGTGGCCGGTGGGCTGGTCGCTGTGGATCGCGGCCGGCGGCGTGCCACCGCTGGATCTGCTGGTCATCTTCGCCGCCGGAACGGTGCTCATGCGTTCCGCCGGCTGTGTCATCAACGACTTCGCCGACCGCCGCATCGATCCCTACGTGGCGCGGACCGCATCGCGGCCGCTGGCGGCCGGCCGGGTGAGCGTGACCGAGGCGCTGGCGCTGTTCGCCGGGCTGTGCCTGGTCGCCTTCCTGCTGGTGCTGCAGACCAACGTGCCGACGGTGCTGCTGGCGGTGCCGGCGGTCGTGGTGGCGGCGAGCTATCCCTTCGCCAAGCGCTTCCACCATCTGCCGCAGGCGCATCTCGGCGTCGCCTTCGCCTTCGGCGTGCCGATGGCGCAGACCGCCGTCGCCGGTCCCGTGGACTGGACGCTGTGCGGCCTGCTCACCGCCGCCACCATCGTGTGGGCGCTGATCTACGACACCTACTACGCGATGTCGGATCGCGAGGAGGATCTGCAGATCGGCGTGCGGTCGAGCGCCATTCTCTTCGGTCGCGCCGACCGGCGCATCACCGCGCTGCTGCGTGCCGTCCTGCTGGCGCTGCTGATCGCGGCCGGTCTGCGTGCCGGTCTGCACTGGCCGTACTACGCCGGTCTGGCAGCAGCGATGCTGCTCGCCGTCCGCCACCAGCGGATGATCCACCGGCGCGACCCCGGTCGCTGCCTGCAGGCCTTCCTCGAAAGCCACTGGTTCGGGTTCCTGGTGCTGCTCGGCATCGTCGCCGACTACGCGCTGTTCACGCGCTGATGCGCGCTTCCCGGCTGCTCGCGATGGCGCTGGCCGCCCTGCTCGCCGCGGGCTGTGCCCGGCACGTCAACGCGCCGGCCGAGACCATGCCGATGCCGGAGACGCGCTTCCGCGTCGAGAACGGCGTGCGCGTCACGCCCGACGGCGCCGAGCCGGCATTGTTCGCCGACATCTACACGCCCGTGACGCTGGGGCCGTACCCGACCATCGTGATCGTCCCGGCCGGCCGCTGGGAGACCGGTCGCGCGCGCGACATGCGCTTCGTCGCCGAGTTCCTCGCCCAGCGGGGCTTCGCCGCGGTGGCGGTCGAGCACCGGCCGGCATCGCGCGGGGGGCTCGAAGCGCAGCTCGGGGATCTGCTCGGCGCGCTGCGCTGGATCAACCGCCACGCACGCGCGCACCGCCTCGACATGCAGCGCGTCGGCCTCTTGGGCTTCGAGTCCGGCGGGCATCTCGCCACTCTGCTGGCGCTGTCGCAGAGCTCGGCGCTGCCGCTGCCCGGGCTCGCGCGCGATCCGGCGCTGCCGTCCGTTCGCGCGGTCGTCGCGGGCGGGGCGCCGATGGATCTCGCGGCCATGGCCGACGGTGCCGATGTGTCCCGGTTGATGGGTGCCGCCGACGCCGAGGCGCTGCGCCGTGCGTCACCGCTGCACCGCGTGCATGCGCAGGCGCCACCGTTCTTCCTGTTCCACGGCACCACCGACGGCTACGTGCCGGTGGCACAGGCCGAGGCGATGGTGACGCGGCTGGAGCGGCACGGCGTACCGGTGCAGCTCTACCGGATGTCGCTGCGCGGGCACACCACCACCTATCTCACCGTCAGCGGAGCGCTCCAGGCCGGGGCGCGCTTCCTCTGGCGCCACGTCGCGGAGCCCGGGCAGCAGGCAGCCTATCCCAGGTCGCCGTAGCGTTGCTGCAGCAGCGCCAGCGCCGCCACCGGCGCGGTCTCGGTGCGCAGCACGCGTTGGCCCAGGCGCCAGCCGGTGAATCCGGCGCGGCGTGCGCTCGCGATCTCCGCCTCGTCAAGGCCGCCCTCCGGGCCGACCAGCAGCGCCACGCCGTCCGGCGCCGCGGCCGGCAGCGCGCCGTCGCCATCACCGTCGAAGGCCAGCATCAGACGCAGCGCCGCGTCGCATTCGGCGAGCGCGGCACCGAGGTCGCACACCGGCAGCAGCTCCGGCACCACCACGCGGCCCGATTGCTCGCACGCGGACACGATGACGCCGCGCCAGTGATTGACCTTCTTCTGCCAGCGCCGGTCGTCGATGCGCACGTTGCAGCGTCGCGTCGTCACCGGTCGGATGCGGGTCACCCCCAGCTCGGTCGCCTTCTGCAGGGCCCAGTCCATGCGTTCGCCCTTGCCCACGGCCTGCAGCAGCGTGGTCGGCAGTGGCGATTCGGTGGCGGGGTGGTGCCGGCTCTCCAGCAGGATCTCGGCCTGATCGCGTGTCGCCGCCGTGATGCGTGCCGCGTACTCGCTGCCGTCGCCGTTGAACACGCAGAGCGGATCGCCCTCGCGCAGTCGCAGCACGCGCACGGCATGCGTGAAGGCGCTGCCGCGCAGGGCGACGGTGCACGCCTCGGCGAGCGCTTCGGGCAGGAATATGCGGTGCGTCACGTTTGATCGGCCGGACGGGTTCGACTTCATTTTCGGTTCATCGATGCGGCGTATATGCTGCACACATTCCACGATGAAGTCGCGGCTGGCGCCGCGGGGACGAGCACCATGATGCAACGACTGACCCTGTTCCCGATTGTTCTCGCTGCCGCGCTTGTCGCCGGCTGCGCCGGTTCCTCCGCCAAGGTCGTCAGCAGCTCGGGGACTGCGCCGACCATCAGCCAGGCCCAGCAGGAGCCGGTCGACGGCGAGAAGCGCCGCATCGCGGTCAGCCGCTTCGACATGCGCACCGGCCCCGATGTCGGCCTGGCGCTGGCCGATTTCCTGACCGACGCGCTGTTCAACAGCGGCCGCTTCATCGTGCTGGAGCGTGCACGGCTCGACGAGGTGCGGGCCGAGCAGGCGCTGCAGTCCTCCGCCGAGTTCCGCGCCGACACCGCCGCGCCGGTGGGGCAGTTCGAGGGCGCCGAGCTGCTCATCCGCGGTGCGGTGGTCGCCTTCGAGCCCGACTGCAAGGGCGTGTCGGTGCTGCTGGCGGGATCGGGCACGGCGTGCATCACCATGAATCTGCGCATCATCGACGTCACCAGTGGCCGCATCGTCAACGCCACCACGGTGGAGGCAACCTCGCGTTCCAATCAGCTCGGCATCTTCTTCGCGCGCGGCGACCTCCCCATCGGCCTCGGCACCTACAACAAGACGCCGATGGAGACGGCGCTGCGCAATGCCATCGACGCGGCCGTGCGCCACATTGTCGAGACCAAGGTCTAGCCGGATCGCGTTCGCGCCGCTGCTGGCAGCCGCCATCGCGGTCTCGGGCTGCGCGACGCAGACCATCGAGCTCACCCAGACCGGTCGCGAGGCCATCGCCACGCTGCGCGCGCTGCCATCGGAAGCGCGCCCGCGCGTCGTGGTGGCGCCGCTGCGCGACAACACCCGTACCGGCCAGTTCTCGGCGCTGGAAGCCGGTCTCGTCACCGGTGAGCATCAGGCCACCAGTGCCGACTTCCTGGCCGGCGTGCACGATCTGCTGGTCACCGGCCTGCTCAACACCGGCGCGTTCACGGTGCTGGCGCGCGACGATCTGGACGAGCTGACCCGCGAGCGCATCCTGCGCGCCGAGCAGGGCGAGGCGGTGACCGCGGAGAACAGCCTCGAGGGCGCCGATCTCGTGATCGCGGCCGCGATCTCGTCCTTCGAGCCCGCAGGCGGCGCCGCGCTACCGGTCCCGGTGCCGGTGGGCGACGACAGCTTCACGCTGATATGGCTGCGCCGCGGCACCTCGTCGCTGTCGATGGACCTGCGCGTGCTCGACGTCGCCACCGGTCGAGTGGTCCACGCCAACGCCGTGCGCGGCAAGGCCAGCCGCTTCTCGGTGGATGTCGACGCCTTCATCGAGCTCGGCGGCAGCTACCTGGCGCTGCCGGGCGTGCTGAGCTATCTCAACAAGACACCGCTGCACGCGGCGATCCTCGAGATGGTGACCCTGGCCGTGAGCGAGGTCGGGGATGCGGCCGAGTCCGGGGTGGGGACCGAGGCGGTGGCTGCTGATTAGGGGCGCTGTGGCGTCCTTCTTGAAGTCTTGGCGCTAGAGCCTTCCTCGTTGACCCATTCGTGCTCTCGGCTTCCGCGCCTCGGGACCTCGGCGCCTGAGTCTTCCTCGTTGGTCCCGTTCGTGCTCTCGGATTCCGCGCTTCGGAACCTCGGCGCTACCGAGTGTTGGCACTCGACCGGCGCGGGCTACTTTTCTGTTGCGCGACAGAAAAGTAGCCAAAAGAGCGCGCCCCGCAGAAGGCGCTCCGGCCCGCCCGCGGGGCGGGCCGGAGTCCCGGCGACTGGCGGCGCGCTCCGGGGTCGCCGCGGACGGACATCCTGTCCTCCGCGGCTCGGCCGGCCATCCGTGGCCGGCCGACTCCCTGCGCGCACCACCAGTCGCCGCGCCTCCTGAAGGGGGACATGGTCGGCTCGTTGCTTCGCAACATCGCCAAAGCCAAGAAGAGCACCACTCCATTGCCGCGATGTCGCGAAGCGACGAGCCGTTTAGGGGGTGCCTTCACGGGTGGCCGGACCGGGAGGCGCGCGCAGTGGGGCTGCGAGACAGGACGTCGAGCAAGGGTGAGCCCGACCGAATGCCCAGTGGGGCATTCGCAGCGAGGCGAACGCCCGGACATGGATGTCCGGGCCGGGGCACGTCAGGAGCGAAACGGTACCGCCACGGATGGCAGGCGCCAACCGCACGCTACTGCAAGGATCATCGCCGTCACTAAGCTCGGCTCCTGCCTCGCTAAGTGACCCTGCCGGGGCCTTCCTGGCCCCGGCGTTCACCCGCTGCGAAGCGCCACCGGCGCTTCGGTCGGGTTCACCCATGGTTTTGGTTCCTTTGGCCGTAACCAAAGGAACCCGCGCCGGTCGAGCGGCATCACTCGGCAGCGCCGAGGTTCCGAAGCGCGGAACCCGGGAGCACAACCGGGTCAACGAGAGACAGGATCCGAGAGCGAGGCCGGGCTTGCGCAGCGCGGGGTGCAGTCAACGCATCAACGCGCAGGGGAGGGCGCGAACCGGGCTGGTTGCACTACACGCGGCGAGCCTAATCAGCCGTAGCCCGCTCGATCCCCTCGATCGCCACGCCCGCCAGCCAGTCGATCTCTTCCTCGGTCACGACATACGGCGGCATGAAGTAGACGGTGTTGCCCAGCGGCCGCAGCAGCGCGCCGTGCTCGAGGCCGTGCTGGTAGACGCGCAGGCCGCGGCGCTCGCCGGCGGGGTAGGGCTTGCGGCCGGGGCCGTCGGCGGCGAGGTCGATGGCCAGCACGAAGCCCTGCTGGCGGATCTCGGCGACGTGGGGGTGGCGCGACAGCTCGGAGACGGCGCCGTAGAGGTGTTGTCCGAGTCCGCGGACGTGCGCGGGCCAGTCCTGCTGCTCGAGGATGTCGAGGGTGGCCAGCGCGGCCGTGCAGGTCAGCGGGTTGCCGGTGTAGCTGTGTGAATGCAGGAAGGCCTTGCCGGTGCTGTAATCGTCGTAGAAGGCCTCGTAGATGCGCTCGCTGGTCATGCACACCGCCAGCGGCAGGGTGCCGCCGGTGAGGCCCTTCGACAGGCACAGGAAGTCGGGCACGATATCGGCCCATTCGCACGCGAAGAGCTTGCCGGTGCGGCAGAAGCCCACCGCGATCTCGTCGGCGATCAGGTGGACGCCGTAGCGGTCGCAGGCTTCGCGCAGCAGCTTGAGATAGATCGGCGGCCACATGCGCATGCCGCCGGCGCACTGGATCAGCGGCTCGACGATGACCGCCGCGATCTCCTTGTGGTGGCGCTCCAGCGTGGCTTCCATCTCGCGGAATACGCGGCGGGCGTGGTCCTCCCAGGACACGCCGGGGGCGCGGCCGCCGGGCTCCATGACGCCGCAGTCGGGGGCGCGCACCACCAGCGGCTCCAGCAGCAGCGGGCGGTAGGCATCGCGGTACAGGCCGGTGCTGCTCACCGCCAGCGCGCCCAGGGTCTCGCCGTGATAGCCGCCGGACAGCGCGACGAAGCGCGTGCGTTCCGGCTGGCCGTTGAGCGCCCAGTAGTGATGCGACATCTTGAGCGCGACCTCGACCGCGCTCGATCCGTTGTCGGTATACATGCAGCGCGACAGGTCGCCGGGCGTGATCGCGGCCAGCCGTTCGGACAGCTCCACCACCGGCGGATGCGTGAAGCCGGCGAGCATGGCGTGGTCCAGCGTGTCGAGCTGTTCCTTCATGCGCGCCACGATGTGCGGGTGGCGGTGCCCGAACAGGTTGGTCCACCACGAGCTCACCGCGTCGAGGTAGCGCTTGCCGTCGGGGCCGATGAGCCAGGCGCCCTCGCCGCGCTCCACCGGCACGAGCGGCAGCCACTCGTGATCCTTCATCTGCGTGCAGGGATGCCAGACGTGCGCCAGCGAGCGGCGTACCAGATCGTCCGCGGAATGACTCATGAGGAAAGCGTCTTGACCAGTACCAGGGAATTGCGCTGGTAGTTGTAGAGATCACGCCGGGCCACCGGCAGCTCGTCGCGCGTGGTCTTGCGGAAGCCGTGCTCGATGAACCAGTGCGGCGTGTGCGTGGTGAGGGCGAAGATCTCGGCGATGCCCTGGCGGCGGGCGCGCATCTCCAGATGGCCGAGCAGGCTCTCGGCGCGCTTGCCGCCGCGGTAGTCCGGATGCACCGCCACGCAGGCCAGCTCGGCGGCCTTCGCGCCGGCCAGCGGCAGCAGCGCCGCGCAGGCGATGACCAGCCCGTCGCGCGTGGTGACGACGAAGTGCTCGATCTCCAGCTCCAGCTGCTCGCGCGACCGCGGCACCAGTGCGCCGGCTGCCTCCAGCGGCGCGATCAGGCCGAGGATGCCGCCGATGTCGTCGATGCCGGCCGAGCGCGTGGTCTCGTAGGCGTCGTCGGCGTGCACGAACAGGCCGGCGCCGTCGCGGGTGTACAGCTCGCGCAGCACGGCGCCGTCCTCGGCGTGGCCGATGAGATGGACGCGCGCCACGCCGGCCGCGCAGGCCGTCACGGCCGAGCGGATGTAGTCGGCATCCAGCGGCGCCAGCCGGCGCGAGTTGTCGGCGAGCAGGGCCGAGGCCTCGCTGGCCGGAATCTGGCCGGCGTCGCCGGCGATCTCCGCCAGCGGCCAGGCGCGCGGTTCGCCGGGGGTGACGAAGACCAGCTTGTCCGCACCCAGCGCGCAGGCGGTGGCGGTGGCGACATCCTCGGCGCGCAGGTTGAAGACCTCGCCGGTGGGCGAGTAGCCGATCGGCGACAGCAGCACCACGTGCCGCGCGGACAGCGCCTCGTAGATGGTGGCGGCGTCGACCCGCCGCACCTCGCCGGTGTGCTCGAGATCGACGCCGTCGCGCACGCCCACCGGCCGCGCGGTCACCCAGTTGCCGCCGGCGGTGCGCAGGCGCGCGCCACCCATGGGCGTGCTCGCCAGGCTGGTCGACAGCCGCGCCTCGATGTCGGTGCGCAGGGCGCCGACCGCGCGCGTGACGCAGTCCAGCGTCGGCCGGTCGGTGATGCGCAGGTTGCCGTGATAGCGCGCTTCCAGGCCGGCGCGCGTGATCTCGTCGCTGATCTGCGGGCGCGCGCCGTGCACCAGCACCAGCTTGACGCCGAGGCTGTGCAGCAGCGCGATGTCGTAGATCAGCGCGTCGAAGTCGCTGGCCGCAGCCGCCTCGCCGCCGAAGCAGAGCACGAACACCCGCCCGTGGTGCGCATGCACGTACGGCGCTGCCGCGCGCAGTGCGGTGACGAAACTGTGGGGTGGGGCCTCGGCGTCCATCGCGGCATTCTAGCTTCGCGGCCGGCGGCCTGAGGAATCGGGCGCTTTGCCGCCGGGTTCCCGGGAACCGCAGATTACACAGATTGGCGCAGCTTCAGGAAGCTGATTCTGTCGAATGCTTAGCCACAATATCGGTGCCCTCTCCCCCGCCCTCGGGGGAGAGGGAAGGGTGAGGGGGTGCCGGCGCCAGCCGGCGGATTGCCCTACACGCACCGCGCTGCGCGCGGCCCCCTCAACCCCGGCCCTTCTCCCCGCCGGGGAGAAGGGAGCACCAGCTGCTCAGTTGAAATCTGTGGTTCTTCTTCTATCTGCGCCAATCTGTGGCGCCTCAGCTTTCCAGGCAGAAGCGTGCGATCAGGTCGCGCAACAGCTTCTGCGTGGGGGCGATGCGGTCGAGCGGCAGCGACTCGTTGGGCTGGTGCGCGACCGCGATGTCGCCCGGGCCCAGGATCACCGTCTCCATGCCGAGCTGATTGAGGAAGGGGCCCTCGGTGGCGAAGTCGACGGCCTCTGCCGCGTGGCCGGTCAGCGCCTCGCAGGCGCGCACGATGTCGGTGCCGGCGGCGGTCTCGAAGGCCGGGATGCCGTCGAAGAGCGTGCTCGCCTCGAAGCGGCAGCCGGGCTCGGTGAGGCCGGCGGCGGCGGCTTCGCGCAGGTCGCTGCGCAGTGCGTCGATGCGGTCGTCCGGGCCAAAGCGCAGATCGACGTCGAGCCGGCAGTGCGCCGGAATGCGGTTGGCCGAATCGCCGCCCTCGATGCAGCCGGTGTTGATGGTGGGGTGGTCGATGGCGAAGCCGCGGCCGCAGCTGTGACGGGCGAGGGCGTCGCCGTGCGCCATGACCGCGCCCAGCACCTGATGCATGCCGCGGATGGCGTTGGCGCCCAGATCCGGGCGCGACGAATGCCCGGCGCGGCCGTGCACGTGCAGCGAGTCCATGAGGATGCCCTTGTGCAGGCGCACCGGGCGCAGGTTGGTGGGCTCGCCGATGACCGCGTGCCGTGCCTTCGGTCTGCCGGCCGCGGCCAGCGCACGGGCACCGTCCATGCCCGATTCCTCGTCGGCGGTGGCGAGCAGGATCAGCGGCTGGTGCAGCGTCTGCCCGGCCGCAGCGGCGGCGGCCTCGACGGCCAGGCCCAGGAAGCCCTTCATGTCGCAGATGCCGAGCCCGTGGAGGCGATCGTCGCGCTCGGTGAGCGCGAAGGGCTCGCTGTCCCAGCCGCTGTCGTCGAAGGGCACGGTGTCGGTGTGTCCGGCCAGGACCAGGCCGCCGGGGCCGCGCCCCAGCGTGGCGATGAGGTTGGCCTTGTCGCTCCGTCCGGGCAGGGGCAGGATCTCGACCGCGAAGCCGAGGCTCTCCAGCCATTCGGCGAGCAGGTGCACGACGGGCAGGTTGCCCATGTCGTGCGCCGGGTGCTCGCTCGATACCGAGGGGGCGGCGACGAGCTCGCGAAGCAGCTGGTTCAACGGTGGAAGGGCGGTCATCCGCCTATCTTCGCGGAAGCGCGCCGCGTCTGCAGCGTGTGGTCAGGCGGGCAGCAGGTCGGCGTCGGTCTTGTCCGGCCAGCTGCGGCGACCGTTGGCCAGCTCGTCGGCATGCAGGACGAAGGGCTCCCACACCGCACGGCCGCGCGCGTCGATGACATTGAAGCGCAGGCTGGGTCGCTCGCCGCGCATGTCGAAGTCGATCATGCCGGCGTTGGGGCCGCCCGAATAGGGCACGCGGACGCGCTGCTCGGGCGCTTCGCGCGGGTCGGGGATGCTGCCGTCCTGCGCCAGCGGCGAGCTGCACAGATCGTAGACGTCGTAGCCGCCGGCATCGGCGCGCGGAATGACGTTGAGCTCGGCGCGGTGCACGTTGCCGGACAGCAGCACGACCCCGCCGATGCGGCGGTCGCGGATGAAGTCGAGCAGCTCGTCGCGCTCGTGCAGGTAGCCGGCCCAGGAATCGCCGTGCTCGCCCTTGCCGCGGGTCCATTCGCCGCCCGCCATGACGATCTTGAAGGGGGCGTCGCTGGCTTCGAGGCCGGCCTTCAGCCAGGCCTTCTGCGCCGCGCCCAGCTGGGTCTTGGCGGGCCAGTCGGGATCGGCGTTGGGGCTGCGGTGGTAGCGGTTGTCGAGGAAGAAGAAGTCGACCCCGCCGTAGCGATAGGCGAAGAACACGCCCGGCGTGTCGGCGGTACCGGCGCCGGGGTTCGCCCAGTAGCGCCGGAAGATGGCGAGGCTGTCGTCCTTGATGGCCAGCTCGCGGTCATGGTTGTTGAGGCCGTAATCGTGATCGTCCCAGGTCGCCAGCTGCGGCACGTGCCGGCCGAAGGACTGGAAGGCCGCGACGCTGCGTTGCTGGCGGTAGCACTCGGCGATGATGCGCGGCTCGAGGCTGTCGGCGTAGATGTTGTCGCCGAGCCAGAAGAAGAGGTCCGGCCGCCAGTCGCCGAGCGCGCCCCAGATGGGCTGGTCGGGGTACTCCTGGAAGCGCGCGCAGGAGCCGAAGGCGACACGGAAACGCGCCGGCCCGGCAGGTGCGGTGGTCAGCGAGAAGGGCGGCAGGCCGTCGTGATAGCGCCCCGGACGGCCGTCGACCCGCACCCGGTAGTAGTAGCGGCGCCCCGGCGCCAGGCCGCTGGCGCGCAGCTGCACGACGTAGTCGTTCTCCGGCGTGGCCGCGGCGGTGGCCACCGTGCGCGCATTGGCGAATCCGGGGTCCTCGGCCAGCACCAGCGCGATCTCGAAGCGCCCGCTGGCGCGCGCCCAGACCAGCGCGTCGCGCTCCGACACGGCGCCCAGCATCGGGCCCTGCATGAGCCGCGGGTAGCCGGCTTCGCTGCGCGCGAGCAGCGGGGCGGGCATCGCGCCGAGCGACGCGATACCCGCCATGCCCTTCAGCAGTCGGCGTTTGGCGATTGCCACGGCGGGCTACCAGCGGCCCGTGATGCCGATGTAGGCGGTGTAGTCGTAGAGCTCGTAGCCGGTCACCCAGTCGGTGTTGCCGCCCTGGTACTCGTGGCCCGGCTCGTCGTTGAGGTTCTCGAACTCCGCGAAGAGGCCCAGATTGTCGTTGAGCTGGTAGCTCACGCGCGCATCCAGGCGCCCGAAGTCGTTGTAGAAGATATCCCTGGTGGGCTCGCCCTCGAGGCCGTCGAGGTAGGAGCTGGCGAAGTCGTAGGCCAGCACCGCGTCGAAGCGGCCCTTCTGGTAGGACAGCGCGATGCTGTACAGCGTGTCGGCCTGACCCAGGAAGGGCAGATCCTCGTCCTCGCGACCCGGCACGTTGAGCTCGGAGTCCACCAGCGTGAGCGAGCCGCTGAAGCCGAGGCCGTCGAAGGGCGCCGGCAGGAAGGTGAACTCCTGCTGGTACGCGAACTCGATGCCCAGGATCTCGCCGCTGTCGGCGTTGGCCGGGCGGCTGATCTCCAGCTCGCGGAAGTCCTGACCCTCGAAGGTGATGTTCTCGAGCGTCACGCTGTCGCCGAAGATCGGGTTCTCGATGTCCTTGTAGAACACCGCCGCCGAGACGATGCCGAACTCCGAGAAGTAGTACTCGGCCGACAGGTCGAGATTCATCGACTCGAAGGGATCGAGGTCAGGATTGCCCTCGGAGAGCCCGCCCTCGAAGACGCCGGGTGACGGCTCCTCGATCTCGAACTCGCGCGTCGGCGAGATCTGCCCGTAGGACGGCCGGCCGATGGTGTTGGTCCAGGCCGCGCGCAGCAGCACGTCATCCGAGGCGCGGTAGTGCAGGTGCAGGCCCGGCAGCACATTGGTGTAGCTGCCCGAGTTCGAGACCGACGACACTTCCGTGCCGTTGGTGAGCTCGAAGCCGTCGGCGTCGGTCTCGGTGCGCTCGACGCGCACGCCGCCGAGGACCGTGAAGCGGTCGATGTCGACGCTGGCCATGACGTAGCCCGCCAGCACTTCCTCGGTGAGGTCGTAGTCGGCCAGCACCGCGTCCTCCAGCGTCGCGCCCTCGTCGAAGACGAAGAAGGCGGGGTCGTCGATGTTGGCGGCCGTGAATTCGCGGATGCGGCCCATGTCCATGATCGGACCCAGCGGATAGGTCTTGCCGTCGACGTTGTTCCGGATGGTGGTGCCGGTGACATCGGCACTGGCCAGCGTGAAGGGCGAGTCCTCGTTGCCCTCCCAGCGCGGGGTCTCGATGTCCTGCTTCTTGTCGGTGGTGCGGAACTTGGCGCCGAACTTCAGGAAGCCGGGCAGCGCGCCGAAGAGGTCGTCGCGCCGGAAGTCGAGGGCCGCCACCCAGCTGTCCTCCTCGATCAGGTCGAGCTGCTCGCGGTAGCGCGCGAAGGCGTAGCTGTCCGGGTCGGCGGCGTTGTCTCCCGGCACGACGTCGAGCAGGAAGGGTTCGGTGTCGAAGCTCACGTCGAGCCCGTCGCCGCGGAACTCCCAGTTCTCGTTGGGCTCCTCGGTCTCGGTGTTGATGTAGGTCAGGCTGTGCTCGATGGTCCACAGATCGATACGGTTCTCGCCGCCCGCCGATACGTTGAGGAAGAGCTTGTCCTTCTCCTCGTAGCGCAGCTCCGACTCGCCTTCCGCGTTCGAGGTCGCTCCGCGCTGCGGCGCGTCGAAGACCGCGCCCTCGGCCAGGTTGCCGTACTCGATGCGCTGGCGGTACTCGTCCTCCTGGAAGTCGCTGTAGAGCGCGCGCAGGAAGTAGTGCTGGTCGACGTCGGGCTGGTACTCCAGCGCGCCGGTGAAGCCGATGCGGGTGCGCTCGATCTCGTAGAGGTTGTGCTTGAAGCCTTCCGGCTGGGCGCCGCCGGCGTCGTTGATGATCCAGTCATCCGGGAAGATGCCGTTGGACTCGAAGTCGCGCAGCGAGTAGCTGCCGCCGATCAGGTAGCCCCACTCGTCGTTGGCACCGAAGCGGTTGCCGGCCGTGATGTTGGCCGCGTACGGGGTGTTGCCGCCCTTCTCCTCGTAGCCGACGCGCGCCGAGCCGGCGGCGAAGGCGCCGTCGTAGTCGAAGGGGCTGGGCGGGATGACGTTGACGGTGCCGCCGACCGACTGTGCGTCCATGTCCGGAGTCACTGCCTTGATGACCTCGATCGATGACAGCAGCTCGCCCCCGATGACGTCCAGCGGCACCGTGCGGCCGTCGCCCTCGGGCGTGCCGGCGGTGATGCCGTTGATGGTGACGTTGTTGAGGTTGGGGCTGGCGCCGCGGATGCTGACGAAGCGGCCCTCGCCCTGGTCGTAGCTCAGCGACACGCCCGGCAGAGACTCGATGGCCTCGGCCGAGTTGCGGTTGGGCAGGCGGCCGATCTCGTCGGACGACACCGCGTCGAGAATGGCATCGGACAGCCGCTTGCGCTCCAGCGCGCGCTTCTGCGCCAGGCGCTGTCCGGTGACCGTCACCACTTCGACCTCGGGGTCGGCGCTTTCCTGCGCGGCGACCGGAGCGGCGGCGGCAAGGCCGCCCGCCACGGTCAGCGCGGCGAGGCCCGCAATGTGCAGTCGGCGGTGCAAGTCGTGGTTGTTCATGGTGTTGCTCCCTGCTGTCGATGGAATGCGTGGCACCGGACCGGCGCGCGGGTCAGTGCCCGGTGCGTACCGGCGGCAGGCGCGTGACGACGACCTCGCGCGTGCCGCGGTTGATGGAATAGAGAAGCCGGGCCTCGTCCGGATCGAGATCGAAGGCCTGGCCCGCGGTCGGTATCGCAATGGTCGCGATGTGCTCCAGCACCGAACCGGCATCGGGCAGCGTGAGCACGTAGAGCTCGCGGTGATCGTGGCCGGAGACGTAGAGCAGGCCGTCCGCGCCCCAGGTGCCCCCCGAGCTGGACATGGGGGCGAAGCGTTCCAGCACCGATGCCGGGAACACCCAGCCGGCAGTGGAGTGGTGCGCCTCGTCGAAGCGTTCGAGGCGGGTCCACCGCCAGTCGTGCAGCGGGTGACCGCGGTCGCCGCCGTAGTTGGCAAAGGTGAGCCACCAGGCGCCGTCGAAGCGGTCGGCCCAGGTCAGCGAGCCGTCGCGGATGCCCAGGCTCCAGCTGCCGGCGTGCCTCATGGTGGCGGTGTCGAAGCGCTCCACCGAGCTGGTCATCGGCACGCCCGGATAGTTCGAGTGCGCGCACACCAGCTGCGCCGCCTGCACGGTGCAACTGTTGAGATGCGTGATGGCGCCGTCGTCCGCGCCGCGCCAGCCATTCACGCGCTCGCCGGTGGTCTTGTCGTACTTGCCGATGGCGGCGTTGTCGATGACGTAGAAGTGATCCGCGTCCACCGCCACGCCCTGGCGCGCCTCGGCGGCCTCGAATCGGCGCACTTCCTCGCCCTGCAGCGTCGGCGGTTCGCTCGCCTGGACGGCCGCGCCGCCCGCGACCAGCAGCACGACCCCCGCCGCCCGCATCACCCGCTGTTTCGGATTCGCCACCTGCGCGCCCCCGTTCGTTCAGTGCGCGGCGACTCTATGGCGCGACCTTTGCGATCCGGTGGCGGCGGGATTGCCGCTGTGTGAAGCCGGCGTGCAGCCGGTGTCGCGATGCCGTCCACGACGCGATGCCCGGCGCCCGGCCGGGCGGCGCGGCGACGGGGCCCGGTCGCGTCGGCACGGAACGTATACTGGGGGATGCCCGGCCACGGTCGGGCCCTGCTTCCCGAAACCGGTTCCGTATGGCGCTCAAAGTGGGCTACGACAACCTCTCCGCCGCGCTGAAGAGCGCGGGGCTGACCGCCGATCCGGCGCAGTTCCACGGTGCGCTGTGCGGCGCGCTGTGCATGCGCGGCGCCGACGACATCGACCCGCTGGCACTGCTCGCCGAGGAGCGTGGCCCGGTCGACGCCGACAGCGGCCCCGCGGCCGAGGCCACCCTGCGCAGCCTGCGCGGCGAGGTCGCCGACGAGCTCAGCGGCGGCAGCGGGCTGACCCTGATCCTGCCGCCGGACGAGGGCGTCACGCTGGAGCAGCGCACGCGCGCGCTCGCCGCCTGGTGCGACGGCTTCATCTACGGGCTGGCCAGCACCGGCAAGCTCGATCTCGACGGCGCCTCCGAGGAGGTGCGCGAGGCGGTCAGCGACATCACCCAGTTCACGCGCGCGACCATCGAGGGCGGCGACGACATCGAGACCGAGGAAGGCGCCTACGCCGAGCTGGTCGAGTATCTGCGCGTGGTGGTCCAGCTCATCCATCTCGAGTGTCGTGGTGCGCCGGGCGAGCCTGGCGCGCCGATGCACTGAGGGTGCCTGCGATGAACGCGCCCGAACGCCTCTTCGCTCCCCCCGCCGCGCTCGACCGTGCCGTCTTCGCCGCACGTCGCCGCGCGCTGGCGGACATCGTCGGCACCGAGGGTGCGGTCATCGTGCCCGCCAACCGCGAGCAGCCGCGCAATCGCGACGTGCACTTCCCGTTCCGGCAGGACAGCGACTTCTGGTATCTCACCGGCTTCCCGGAGCCGGATGCCATCGCCGTCTTCCTGCCCGGCCGCGAGGCCGGCGAGCTGGTGCTCTTCGTGCGTCCGCGCGATCCCGAGCGCGAGATCTGGGACGGCCGTCGCCACGGCACCGAGGGGGCGCGCGAGCATTTCGGCGCCGACGAGGCGCATACCCTCGACGCCTTCGACGCGCAGCTTCCCGGGCTGCTCGCCGGGCGTCGCAACGTGCACGTGCAGCTCGGCGACCGTCCGGAGCTGGACGCGCGCATCACGGCCTGCGTGCAGCGCATGCGCGAGATGTCGCGCCGGGGCCCGGCCGCGCCCGAGGCCCTGCTGGGGCTCGACGCCAGCCTGCACGAGCTGCGCCTGATCAAGAGCGCGGCCGAGGTTGCCCACATGCGCTTCGCGGCGCGCGTATCGGCGGCGGCCCATATCGCCGCCATGCGCGCGGTGGCGCCGGGCGTGCAGGAATGGCAGCTCGCCGCCGAGATCCACGCCGTGCTCGCGCGCCATGACATGGAGCCCGGCTACGGCAGCATCGTGGCGGCCGGCGCCAACGCCTGCGTGCTGCACTACGTCGAGAATCGCGCGGAGGTCGGCACCGACGATCTGGTGCTGATCGACGCCGGCGGCGAGTACCATGGCTATACCGCCGACATCACGCGCACCTTCCCCGCCGGCGGGCGTTACGGCGCCGAGCAGGCGGCGGTCTACGACATCGTGCTGGCTGCGCAGCAGGCGGCCATCGATACCGTGCGCGCGGGAACACCGGTCGCGGACATGCACGAAGCCGCCACGCGCGTGCTGACGCAGGGCATGGTCGATCTGGGCTGGCTGTCCGGCGATGTCGACGGCCTCATCGAGCAGGGCGAACAGCGCCGCTACTTCATGCACGGTACCGGCCACTGGCTGGGCATGGATGTCCACGATGTCGGCCGCTACCGCGTCGACGGTGATTCGCGGCCCTTCGCGGCCGGCATGGTCACCACCGTCGAGCCGGGGCTCTATGTTCCGCCCGACGACGAGCGCGTCGACGCCCGCTGGCGCGGCATCGGCATCCGCATCGAGGACGACGTGCTGGTCACCGACGGCGAGCCCGACGTGCTCACCGGGGACGTGCCCAAGACGCGCGAGGCCGTCGAGGCACTGATCGCGTCGGCGCGCGGATGAGCGAGCGCATCGACGTCGCGGTGGTCGGCGGCGGGCTGGTGGGCGCCTCCGCCGCGCTCGCGATGGCACGCGCCGGTCGTTCCGTGGCGCTGGTCGAGCCGAACCGGGCGGAAGCGCCGGCGCCGGCCTGGGACGAGCGCTGCATCGGGCTCAACGCGGCCAGCATCGAGATCCTGCGCGAGCTCGGCGTCTGGGACGGCATCGCCGGCGAGGCCGCGCCCATCCGGAGCACCGTCATCTGCGAGGCGGGGCGGCCGGGCAGCGTGCGCTTCACGGCAGCCGACGCCGGACTCGACGCACTGGGTTGCAACACTCCGCTGCGCGCGATTCACGGCGCACTCCTGGCGGCGCTGCCGGATGCCGGCGTGCGTCTGCTCGAGGGACGTGCCGTCACCGGCATGCAGATCGGCGACGACCAGGCACAGCTTCGACTGGACGACGGCAGCACCATCGATGCGCGCCTGGTGATGGCCTGCGACGGCACCGATTCGCCGCTGCGCGCCCGGGCCGGCATCACCGTGGAGAGCCGCGACTACGGTCAGACCGCGCTGGTGAGCACCATCGCGATCGCGCGCGACCACGATGGCTGTGCCTGGGAACGCTTCACGCCCAGCGGCCCGCTGGCCGTGCTGCCGCGCGCGCCCGGCCGCTGCACGGTGGTGTGGTCGCAGCCGCCCGCCGACACCGGGGCGCTGGCGGCGCTCGACGACGACGCCTTCGCGGCACGGCTGCACGAGGCGTTCGGAGCGCGCCTGGGCGCCTTCGGCGCAGGCGGCAGGCGCATGTGCTGGCCGCTGCGGCAGGTGGTGGCCACGCGCGTGACGGCGCCGCGCCTTCTCTTCGCCGGCAACGCCGCGCAGACCCTGCATCCGGTGGCGGCGCAGGGATTCAATCTGGGCCTGCGCGACTGCGCGGCCGCCGCGGCGGTGGCCGGCGCGCATGCCGACCCGGGCAGCGAGCCGGCGCTGGCGCGCTATGCGGCGCTGCGCGCGGACGACCGCCGGGCCGTGAGCGCCTTCACCGACCGTCTGGTGCGTCTGTTCGCGAGTCGCGCGCCCGGCCTTGCCGGGCTGCGGCATCTGGGGCTGACCGGGCTGGCCGCCACGCCGGCGGCCCATCGCGAGGTCATGCTGCAGAACCTCGGCCTCCCGGCGCTGGCGCGACTGCGGGCGGTGGCGGCATGAGCCGCGAGGCGCGCGCACAGGGACGCGCCATCTGCGTGGTGGGTGGCGGCATCGCGGGTACCGCGTGCGCGCTCCGGCTGGCCGCTGCCGGTCACCGCGTGCGCCTGCTGGCCGGCAGCGCGCCGCTGCCCGCCGACGATGCCGACGAGATCCGCTACTACGCGCTGTCGCCTGCGTCCATCGCGATGCTCGAGCGGCTCGGGATCGATGTCGGCGGGCTGGGCGCATGTCCCTATACCGACATGCGGGTCTGGGGCGGCGCACTGCGCGACGGGCTGCACTTCAGCATGGCCGAAGCGCCCCTCGGCGCCGCGGCGCTCGGCCGGATCGTCGGCCACGGCGCGCTGCTGCGTGCACTGCGCACGCGGGCCGACAGTGCGCTGACGGTCATGGCGGTCGATGCGCGGACCACCGAGACGCTGCCCGAACGTGTCGACATCGACTGCTCCGACGGCGATCTGGTCACCGCCGATCTGGTGGTGGCGGCCGACGGGGCGCACTCGGCGCTGCGCGAGGCCGCCGGCATCCCCGTGAATGCGTGGCAGTACGAGCAGCGCGGCATCGTCGCCAACATCGCGTGCGACGCCGGCCTGCAGGCGACGGCCTGGCAGCGCTTCCTGCCCGACGGCGTGCTGGCGCTGCTGCCGCTCGACGCCGAGCGCGCCTCGATCGTGTGGTCGGCGGACGACGCCACCGCCGATCACCTGATGGGGCTGGACGACGGCGCCTTCGGCGAGGTGCTGGCCGCGGCGCTGCAGCAGCATCTCGGTGGCGTGCGCGTGCTGAGCCGGCGTGCGGATTTTCCGCTCGGTGCGGCCCATGCCGAGCGCTACTGGGCGCCCCGGCTGGCGCTGCTCGGCGATGCCGCGCACGTGATCCATCCGCTGGCCGGGCAGGGACTCAATCTCGGTCTCGCCGATGCCGGGGAACTGGCCGCTGCGCTGTCGCGGCATCCGGGCGAGCTCGCGCGCGCGCTGCGCGGCTACAGCCGTCGCCGGCGCACGGCCACCGCCGACATGATCATGATCACCGATGGCCTGCATCGGCTGTTCGGGCCGGCCGGGCCCGACTTCGCCGAGCTGCGCGAGGCCGGCATGGCCATGGTCAATCGGCTGACGCCGCTGCGCCGGATGCTGGTGGAGCGGGCGCTGGACACGCGCGACGCGCAGGTGTCGTAGCGCACGCCCCGCACCGGGCCGCGCGCGCCGGCGCCGGCTATGCTTCGAGCAGCGTCTTCAGTGCCTGCAGATCCGCCTCGACCGCAGCCTGATCGGCGGCGAACTGCTCGTCGGACATGCCGGGCTGCCGGAACAGCGTGAACAGCATCTCGGCGCCGTCGCCGTGCGGCATGACGCGCATGGGGTTGTGCACGGTGATGCCCGACGCCAGGGTCACGTCGTGATCCATGACGCCGAGATCATTGCGTGGCGCGAAGCGGATCCGGGCGGTGCCGAAGGGCGCGGTCACGATCCAGTCGTCTCCGTCGCGGACGACCTCGGAGCGCGCCAGGCCGGCGGCCCAGCGCGGCAGGTTCCGCGGGTCGGCGGCGAAGGCGTAGACCGCTTCGGGCGGGCGCGCGATGAAGACGCTGATGTGCCGTGTCTCGTGCAAGGATGCCTCCCTCCGGCAGCCGGTCGAAGCACCCGCGCGACCGCGATCCTGCGGATGCCAGGGCTCAGGCCGCCCGCGCGGGCCGCTGCTCGCCGCGCGCGACGCAGTCCGCGATGTGGCCGGCGATGCGCGGCAGCAGCGCGGGCGGGAAGTCGTGGCCCATGCCCTCGACGATCTGCAGATCGGCCTGGGGCAGGCGGCGGGCGAGATCGTGCGCGGCCGGTGTCGGGACCAGCGGATCGGCGTCGCCGTGGATGACGGTCACCGGCTGGTGGATGCCTGCGACCAGGCGCGTGCGGCTGCCGGAGGCAAGGATGGCGTGCATCTGCCGCAGCATGCCGGCCGGGTAGAAGCCGCGGTCGAAGCTGGTCTCGACCTTCTCGCGCAGCTCGGCCTCGCTCAGCGGATAGCCCGGGCTGCCGATCACGCGCCAGGTCTCCATGCCGTAGCGGATGCGGCCCTCGCGGCTGCGGTCGCGCGGGCCGCGGGACATGCGCAGTTGCAGTCGCAGGCTCGGGCCCGGCAAGCGCGGGTGGCCGCTGGTGGTCATGATCAGCGTGGCGCTGGCCACGCGCGCGGCGTGCCGGGCGGCGAGGATCTGCGCGATCATGCCGCCCATCGAGGCCCCCACGATGTGCGCGCTGGCGATGCCGAGCGCATCGAGCAGGCCGACGACGTCGCGTGCCATGTCGTTGAGCCCGTAGGCGGGACGCAGCGGCAGCCCGACGCGGGCACGCAGCCAGCCGCGGGTGATGTCGGGCACCGGCGCGTCGCCGATGCGTGCCGAAAGGCCGCAGTCGCGGTTGTCGAAGCGCACGACGTAGTGCCCGCGTGCGGCGAGGTCGCGGCACAGCGCCTCGGGCCAGAGGATCATCTGGGCGCCGAGCCCCATGATGAGGACGATGGCCGGATGCGCCGGGTCGCCGAAGGTGTCGTAGTGCAGGGTGATGCCGTTGGCCGATGCCTCCATGGGATCCTCGCGTCGGTTGCGGGGTGCGCGCGGCGCGAATGCGGCCTGAACGCGCGCCAATGTCGAGCCCGAGGTCGAAATCGGGCGGCGAATGCGCTATGGTATCCCCTGAATTGACAATTCCGCGCGAGAGAATCGGTCCAGCGAGGCCGGTCACCGAAGGCGCAAGCTGCCCGCAATCGCTCAGGTATCAGGGAGCGCGGAATGGCCCTCAGGGGCGCAATTCACTCTGGAGAGCGGCGCTCGGCGCGCCCACCGAAGGGGAAGGGTCCCCGCGAGGAACGACCCAAACTCTCAGGTAACCGGACAGAGGGGCGTGTCGAGAATCGGTCGAAAGGCTGCTTCTTCATCCACGTCAGCGCCGGTTGGACCATGACCCAGCTCCAGAAGACCACATTGCATCCCCTCCACGCCGAGGCCGGCGCCCGCCTGATCGACTTCGGCGGCTGGGAGATGCCCGTGCAGTACCGCTCCCAGGTGGAGGAGCATCACGCCGTGCGCCGCACCGCCGGCATCTTCGACGTCGGCCACATGCGTGCGGTCGACGTCGAGGGCGACGATGCCGAAGCCTTCCTGCGCGGGCTGCTCGCCAACGACGTCGCCAAGCTGGACGACGGTCGCGCGCTGTACAGCTGCATGCTCAACGCGCGCGGCGGCGTGAAGGACGATCTCATCATCTACCGCCGCGGTGCCGGCCGCTATCGCGCCGTGCTCAACGCCGCGACCGCGATGGCCGACATCGACTGGATGGCCGAGCACATCAGCGGCGACTGCCGGATCAATCTGCGCGACGACCGCACCATCGTCGCGCTGCAGGGGCCCAAGGCGACCGAGCTGCTGCCCAAGCTGGTCGATGCCGCGCTCGCCGATGCCGCCGTTGCGCTGAAGCCGTTCCGCTGCACCGAAGCGGGCGATGTATTCATCGGCCGCACCGGCTACACCGGCGAGGACGGCTTCGAGGTCGTGCTGCCGGTCGATGCCGCAGCCGACTTCTGGCGCGCGGCGGTCGATGCCGGCGCCGAGCCCTGCGGCCTCGGCGCGCGCGACACACTGCGTCTCGAGGCCGGCATGAACCTCTACGGTCAGGACATGGACGAGGACACCTTCCCGGCGGAAGCCGGCCTGTCCTGGACCGTCGCCCTGGAGCCCGGTGATCGCGACTTCGTCGGGCGCGCGGCGCTCGAGGCCGCCGACCCCCAGCGCCGCCTGATCGGGCTCGTGCTCGAGGGGCGCGGCGTCATGCGCGGCCACATGGCCGTGCGCTTCGCCAACGGCGCCACCGGCGAGACCACCTCGGGCAGCCATTCGCCGACCATGGGCGCGTCGATCGCGCTCGCGCGCGTCGAGGGGCATGCCGAGGGCGACGCCGAGGTCTGCATCCGCGACCGCTGGCTGCCGGCGCGCGTGGTCAAGCCGCCCTTCGTGCGCAATGGTCAGGTCCGCGTCTGAGCGACGCGGCACCGGCCGTCTTTTCCGTTCCCGATCCCGTACTGCCTGACCCCGGAGTCTCCCATGAGCAATGTTCCCGCCGACCTCCGCTACACCAAATCCCATGAGTGGGTGCGCGTCGAGTCCGACGGCACCATGACCATCGGCATTACCGACCACGCCCAGGCCGAGCTCGGCGATCTGGTGTTCGTCGAAGTGCCCGACGTCGATCGCGAGCTCGAGGCGGGCGAGGCCTGCGCGGTGGTCGAGTCGGTCAAGGCCGCCTCGGATGTCTATGCGCCCATCGCCGGCACCGTGGTGGCGGTCAACGACAAGCTGGCCGACGCGCCCGAGACCCTCAACGACGATCCCTACGGCGAAGGGTGGCTGTTCCGCCTGAGCGGCGACACCGCCCAGGCCGAGGCGCTGCTCGACGCCGACGCCTACGGCGCCGAGGCGGGCTGAATCGCGCCCGCTGCGCTCCGCCGGGCCGCTCGGCCCGGCTTTCCATTCGCATGACCGGAGGCTGGATATGCCCTTCGTCCCCCATACCGAGAAGGACATCAAGGAGATGCTGGCCGTCATCGGCGCGCCGTCGACCGACGCGCTGTTCGACGAGATTCCCGAGCATCTCCGCTGCGGCGAGCTCGACGCCATTCCCGAGTCCACGCCCGAGATGGCGCTCACGCGCCTCATGCAGGCGCGTGCCGCGGCCGACGGCACGGCACTGAACTTCATCGGTGCCGGCGCCTATGAGCACCACATCCCGGCGGCGGTCTGGGAGATCACCACGCGCGGCGAGTTCTACTCGGCCTACACGCCGTATCAGGCGGAGGCCAGTCAGGGCACGCTGCAGCTGCTGTACGAGTTCCAGACCATGATGTGCGAGCTGACGGGGATGGAGATCTCCAACGCCTCGCTCTACGACGGCGCATCGGCGCTGGCCGAGGCGCTGCTCATGGCGGTGCGCAGCGCCGGCCGCAACGCCACCGGCGAGATTCTCGTGCCGCGCGCGCTGCATCCGTACTACCGGCAGGTCGCCCACAACCTGACTCACGCGCAGGGCGTGACCCTGCACGAAGTGGCCTTCGACGAGCGCACCGGCCTGACGCCGGTCGACGCCGCCGAGCGTGCCGGTGTCGAGGCCCCCACCGCGGTGGTCATCAACCAGCCCAACTTCTTCGGCGGGCTCGAGGATGTCGATGCGCTCACCGACTGGGCGCATGCACGCGGCGCGCTGGTGGTGGCGGTGGTCAATCCGACCCTGCTCGCCATTCATCGTCCGCCGTCGGAGTGGGGCGAGAAGGGCGTCGACATCGTCGTGGGCGAGGGGCAGCCGCTGGGCGCGCCGCTCTCGTCGGGCGGCCCGTACTTCGGCTATCTGTGCACGCGCAAGCAGTACGCCCGCCAGATTCCGGGTCGCATCGTCGGCCGCACCGTCGACATGGACGGTAAGCCCGGCTACACGCTGACCCTGCAGGCGCGCGAGCAGCACATCCGCCGCTCCAAGGCGACGTCGAACATCTGCACCAACCAGGGTCTGCTGGTCACCGCGGCGACCATCTACATGTCGCTGCTGGGGCCCGAGGGCCTGGCGCGCGTCGCGCAGGCGTCGATGGCCAACACCGCCAGCCTGGTCGACGGTCTCACCGGACTGCCGGGCGTGGAGCGTGTCTTCGAGGCGCCGGTCTTCCACGAGGCGCTGCTCAAGCTCGATCGCCCGGTGGGGCCGGTGCTGGAGCGGCTGGCCGAGCAGGACATCATCGGTGGCTTCGACGTCTCGGCGGCGTATCCCGAGCTCGGCAACGCGCTGCTGGTCTGCGCCACCGAGACGCGCACCGCCGCCGACATCGCGCGCTACCGCGACGCCCTCGGCGAGGTGCTGAAGCAGGCGCGCGCCGCCTGAGCCGTCGCAACCGAATCCGCGTCCCCGGAGGGACTTCACGATGACCGAAGCACTCATCTTCGAGAACACCCGCGCCGGTCGCGGCGCCACTGCGCAGTGGCCGGCCGCGGTCACCGGGTCCGGGCTGCCGGAAACGCTGGCGCGCAAGCGCGCGCCGCGGCTGCCCGAGACCGGCGAGCTGCAGACGGTGCGCCACTTCACGCGGCTGTCGCAGCTCAACTTCTCCATCGACACGCACTTCTACCCGCTCGGGTCGTGCACGATGAAATACAACCCGCGCGCCTGCAACACGCTGGCGATGCTGCCGGGCTTTCTGGGCCGCCATCCGCTGGCGCCGGTCAGCCGCGGGCAGGGCGTGCTGGCCTGCCTGTACGAGCTGCAGGACATGCTGCGCAACGTCACCGGCATGGACCGTGTCTCGCTGACGCCGATGGCGGGCGCGCAGGGCGAGTTCACTGGCGTGGCCATGATCCGCGCCTATCATCGCTCGCGCGGCGATGATGCGCGCACCGAGATCATCGTGCCGGATGCCGCCCACGGCACCAATCCGGCCACCGCCACCATGCTCGGCTTCAAGGTACGCGAGATTCCGACCAAGCCGGACGGCGACGTCGACTTCGAGGCGCTGCAGGAAGCGGTGGGTCCGCAGACGGCCGGCATCATGCTGACCAACCCGTCGACCGTGGGCGTGTTCGAGCGCCGCATCAAGGAGATCGCCGATCTCGTGCACGAGGCCGGCGGCCTGCTCTACTACGACGGCGCCAACCTCAACGCCATCCTCGGGAAGACGCGGCCCGGCGACATGGGCTTCGACGTCATCCACATGAACCTGCACAAGACCTTCTCGACGCCGCACGGCGGTGGCGGTCCCGGTGCCGGTGCCGTGGGGGTGTCGAAGCGACTGGCGCCCTTCATGCCGATCCCGGTGGTCGGGCAGAACGACGACGGCAGCTACCGCTGGCTCGACGAGAACGACCTGCCGCACTCCATCGGCCGGCTGTCCACCTTCATGGGCAATACCGGCGTGCTGCTGCGTGCCTATGTCTACGCGCGCCTGCTGGGACGCGACGGCATGCGCCGCGTCGCCGAGTTCGCCACCCTCAACGCCAACTATCTGATGGCGCGGCTGAAGGAGAAGGGCTTCGACATCGCCTTCGACGGCCGGCGCGCGAGCCACGAGTTCATCGTCACGCTCAAGCGCCAGAAGCAGGAGCTGCAGCTCACCGCCGGCGATGTCGCCAAGCGCCTGCTGGACTACGGCTTCCACGCGCCCACGGTCTACTTCCCGCTGCTGGTGCCGGAGTGCCTGCTCATCGAGCCCACCGAGACCGAGGACCGCGAAGCGCTCGACGCCTTCGTCGAGGCCATGGCCGCGATCTGGGACGAGGCGAAGCAGGACATCGAGCACGTCAAGGGTGCGCCCTGGGAGCTGCCGGTGCGTCGCCTCGACGAGACCCGCGCCGCGCGCCAGCTCGACGTGCGCTACGACTTCGGCGACAGCGCCGCCGCCTGATCTTCGACACCGAAGCGCGGGCCGGATCGGCCCGCGCCGGGCGACCTGGCGAGCCCCGGACGGGGGAGCCTGGTCACCCGAAAACCCCTGAATTCACCTAGAAGGAGTACCCATGTCTGCGCTTATCACCGGGTCGTTCGCCTACGACACGATCATGGTTTTCCCCGGCCAGTTCAAGAACGAGATCCTGCCCGATCAGGTGCACATCCTGAACGTGGCCTTCCTGGTGCCCGAGATGCGCCGCGAGTTCGGCGGCTGCGCCGGCAACATCGCCTACAACCTCAAGCTGCTCGGCGGCGACGGGCGTCCGATGGGCACGGCCGGCTCGGACTTCGACGACTACGCCGCCTGGATGGACAAGCAGGGCGTGTCGCGTGACCTGGTCAACATCAACGCGGATCACTACACCGCGCAGGCCTACATCGTCACCGACATGGACGACAACCAGATCACGGCCTTCCACCCGGGTGCGATGAACGTCGCGCACGAGCAGAAGATCGTGACCGACGGCGTCACCCTCGGCACGGTCTCGCCGGACGGGCGCGATGCCATGATCCAGCACGCCGAGCAGTTCGCCGAGGCCGGCATTCCCTTCATCTTCGATCCCGGCCAGGGTCTGCCCATGTTCGACGGCGACGCGCTGTCGACCTTCATCGACCAGGCCAGCTACGTCGCGGTGAATTCCTACGAGGCGCAGGTCATCACCGACCGTACCGGCATGACGCTGGAACAGATCGCCGAGCGCGTGAAGGCGCTGGTGGTGACGCTGGGCGGCGAGGGCTCGCACATCTACACCGGTGGCAAGAAGCTGGAGATTCCGACCGCCAAGCCGGAGTCGCTGGCCGACCCGACGGGTTGCGGCGACGCCTATCGCGGCGGTCTGCTCTACGGCCTGCTCAACGACATGGACTGGGAGACGATCGGCCGCATCGCCGGTCTGATGGGCGCCATCAAGATCGAGCGTCCCGGCACGCAGAACCACAAGTTCACGCCCGAGGAATTCGGCGCCCGCTTCAAGCGCGAGTTCGGCTACGAGCTCAAGTAGGTTCAACGCGCGTTGCGACCGAACGGCCGCCTCCGGGCGGCCGTTCGCGTCTGTGACGCCGTGCAACGGAAGTGCAGGGAGGCGCTGCTAAACTCCGCCCCATGCTGACCCATCCCGGATTCGATCCCGTAGCCCTCTCCATCGGCCCGCTCTCCATCCACTGGTACGGGCTGATGTATCTGCTCGGCTTCGCGGGATGCTGGTGGCTCGGCGTCGTGCAGGGGCGGCGCGCGCACTGGCAGTGGCCACGCGAGCGCATCGGCGATCTGCTGTTCTACGTCGCGCTCGGCGTCATCCTCGGCGGGCGCATCGGCTACATCCTGTTCTACGACTTCGCCAGCTTCATCGACGATCCGCTGCGGCTGGTCCGCATCTGGGAGGGCGGCATGTCCTTCCACGGCGGTCTGCTCGGTGTCATGGCGGCGCTCTGGCTGTTCGCGCGCTCGATCGGTAGCACCTTCCTGACGGTGGCCGATTTCGTGTGCGTTCTGGTGCCCTTCGGGCTGTTCACCGGGCGCATCGGCAACTTCATCAACGGCGAGCTGTGGGGCGGTCCGACCGACCTGCCGTGGGGCATGGTGTTCCCGCACGTCGACCAGCTGGCACGCCATCCCAGCATGCTCTACGAGGCCATCCTGGAAGGACCCGTACTGCTCGGCATCCTGTGGTGGTTCTCGGCGAAGCCGCGGCCGCGTGGCATGATCAGCGGTCTCTTCCTGGTGCTCTACGGCTGCTTCCGGTGGGCCGTCGAGTTCGTGCGCGTGCCCGACGCGCACATCGGCTATCTGGCCGGCACCGGCTGGTTCACGATGGGGATGCTGCTGTGCATTCCGATGCTCGTCGGCGGCGCCGGCTTGATCGCGTGGTCGCTGCGCGGCCGGATGGCGCCGGGGAGCGCCTGAGCGCGCGGAAGTAGTGCGGGAGCCGCTTCCCTGCTACCGTATCGCGCGGGAGTGGGTGTGTTCAGGGTCCCATGGAGAGCCGTTTCGAACGGCTCGTCACGATCAAATTTCAGCGGGGGATTAGCGCAATGATGAACAGGGTAGCGATGGGCTTGGCGATCACGGTCTTCGCGGGGGCCGCCAGCGGTCAGATGGCGGGCATCGGGCGCGTGGGCGTGCTGGGCGGCGTCTACGATTCCGAGCTCGACGTTCCGGGGTTTGGCAGCGAAGGTTCGACCGAGCCGACCTTCGGCGTGCTCGCCGGCTACACGGTGGCGTTCGAGTCGTTCTTCGCGGACATCGGCCTCGAATACCAGACGATCACCGGCGACGGTGACAACAGCGCCGATTTCGACCGCACCGACGTGCTGGTCTCGGTTGGCGCGTTCCTGCCGCGGGACTTCAACGCATCGGTGGGCTATCGCTTCGGGTACCAGGGCGACGGCGCCTTCGACGACGGCTTCTACCAGGAGACCGGTCCCTTCGTGGGCATCGGCTTCCCGTCCTTCGGGCTGGGCAGCAACTGGACCGTGAACACGTCCGCCGCGGTGAACTTCACCGAGCTGGATCTCGGTGGTGGCGCCAAGGCCGACTTCATCGGCTTCAGCGGTCGCGCCGCGATGTCCATGAAGGGAAGCCCGCACTCCTTCGGCCTGCGCATCCAGCGGTTCTCCGACGACGAGCAGGGCTTCGATCTCACCGAGACCTACGCCCACCTCTTCTACCAGTTCTCCTTCCTGGGCATGGGCGGCTAGCAGCCGCGACCGCGTGCGGAGGCTCTGCCTCCGCATGCCCGGCGGGGAGCAACGGCGATGGCGGTGTCCAAGGCGGCGATCGGGGTCCTGTTCGTCGACATCGTCGGCAGTACCCGTCTGTACCGGAGTCACGGCGACGAGCGCGCCGAGGCGCTGGTGGGCGCGGCGCTGCAGCGTTGCTGTGATGCCGCCGAGCGCTACCGGGGCAGGCGCATCAAGTCCATCGGCGATGCGCTGATGTGCGTGTTCCCGGATGCGGAATCGGCGGCGCGCGCGGCCATGGACATGCAGCGCGAGGCGCGCGTGCCGCTGCCCGGGGAGGATCTCACGCTGGAACTGCGGGTCGGCTTTGCGTCCGGCGAGGCCGTCGAGCGCGACGGCGACTATTTCGGCGATGTCGTCAACATCGCCGCCCGCGTCTCGGACATGGCGAAGTCCGGTCAGATCCTCACCACCGAATCCACCGGCAGCGAGCTCCCGGAGGAGATCGGCGCATCCGTCAGGGTCTTCGACAACACGCCGGTCAAGGGCATCACCGAATCGATCCTGGTGAGCCAGGTGGTCTGGGACCGGCGCAGTCACACCGAGGTCTTCTCGGCCAGCGATATCGTCGGCGCCCTGAAGCTCGTGCTGCGCCATCGCGACGTCGAGGCGGTGCTGACGCCGCTCAAGCTCCCCTTCGTCATCGGCCGGCAGCAGGACTGCGACCTGGTCGTCGACGCCCCGTTCGCATCGCGCCGCCACCTGCGCATCGAATACCGGCGCGGCAAGTTCGTGCTGGTGGACGAGAGCACCAACGGCACCTATGTCGCGCATGGCGAGGGCGAGGAGAAGCTGGCCTACGTGCGCAATGAGCCCTTCGCGCTCTTCGCGACCGGTCGCTTCTGGCTCGGGGCGCTCCCCGAGGAGGCTGGGTCGGAGCCGGTCTCGTTCGAGACCGAGTGAGCCCGCTGACGCGTTAGGCCGCCGCTGCGGGCGGGCGCTTGGTCAGAAGCCCGGAATGCGGCGCAGCCGCTCGCGAGCGTCTTCTTCCTGATCCGGCTCGGCCTCGGGCGCGCTCTCGGCCTGTTCCCGCGCCCGCTGCTCGGCCTCTTCCCGTGCGGCCCGGCGCTCGGCCTCGGCCTGCTCGCGCTGCTGACGCTCGAGCTCGCGCTGGCGCTGCAGTTCCTGCATCAGCGAGCTCTCCTCTTCGGCCTGCTCGGGCTCGGCTGCTTCCTCCTGCGCGCGACGCGCTTCGGCCTCGCGGGCCTCCTCGGCTTCGCGCTGCTCGCGCTCGCGACGGGCAGCCTCCTCGGCTTCACGCTGCTCGCGCTCGCGGCGGGCAGCCGCTTCGGCTTCGCGCTGCTCGCGCTCGGCCTGCGCGGCCGCTTCCGCATCGCGGCGCTCCTGCTCGGCCCGGCGCTCGACCTCGCGCTCCTCGGGCGTGGGGCCTGCCGGCGGCACATCGACGGCAGGCACTTCGGTCGTGACCGTGCCGTCGAGCCGGGGCGCGCGCTGCGGTACGGCCGGCATGGTGTCGGTGTCGGGTGCGTCCGGCGCGGCTGCTTCGGGCGCTGCCGGTTCATCGGTCGTGGTCGCCGGCGTGTCGACGGCGGGCGTCTCGACCGGTGCCGGCTCGGCGGGAGGTGAGGGAGCGTCCTCGCCGGGGCGCACGAGGAACCACAGCGCGCCCGCGATCAGGATCGCGGCGGCAGCGCCGCCGATGATGAGGGGCCTGCCGGATGCCGTGGAGGCTTCCGGCCCGGCGGCCGCCCTGGCGGCCTTGCGCTGGCGCCGCTCCTCCTGCTGCCGGGCGGTCTCGGCGCGCTTGCGGGCCTGTTCTTCCTGACGCTGGCGCGCCTTCTCCTCGCGCTCCTGGCGGGCCTTCTCCTCGGCTTCGCGCTTGCGGGCGGCCTTGGCTTCGGCTTCCTCCTTGCGCCGCTTTTCCTCGGCCGCCTTGCGTGCTTCGTCCTCGCGCCGCTTGCGCTCGGCTTCTTCCTTGCGGCGCCGGGCTTCCTCGGCCTTGCGCTTCTCCTCTTCCTCGCGTTTCTGGCGCTCGGCTTCCTGACGCTCGGCCTCCTGGCGGCGCTGTTCCTCGGCCTTGCGCTTCTCCTCTTCCTCGCGCTTGCGGCGTTCGGCCTCCTGGCGCTCGGCTTCCTTGCGGCGCTGCTCCTCGGCCTCGCGCTTCTCGGCTTCCTCGCGCTTGCGGCGCTCGGCTTCCTGACGCTCGGCTTCCTTGCGCTGCTGCTCCTCGGCCTCGCGCTTCTCGGCCTCCTCGCGCTTGCGGCGTTCGGCTTCCTGGCGCTCCGCCTCCTGGCGGGCGTTCTCTTCGGCCTCGCGGCGCTCGGCTTCCTGACGCTCCTCTTCCTCGCGCTTCCTGCGTTCGGCCGCTTCGCGCTCCTGCTCCGCCTCCGCGCGCCGGGCGGCCTCGGCTTCACGCTGCTCGCGCTCGGCCGCGGTCTCGGCGGGTGGCTCCGGCGCGGGCGGCGGCTCCGCTGCGGGCTGGGAGGCGCCGGACGTGCGCAGCGACGACGGTGTGCGCAGACGCGCCACCAGCGGGTTGCTCTGCGTGGCGCCGGCCCCGCTGCGGAACTCCTGGGTATTCTGCGTGGGCAGGTACTGATCGATGAGCTTGACCAGCGCATCGGCCGATTCCGGACGCTCGTCCGGCTTCTTGGCCATCAGCGTGTCGATCAGCGGCTGGAATCGGGCCTTTTCCTCTGGCAGACGCGGGATGGGCTCGGTGACGTGCTGGAAGATGACCGCCAGCGATTCCTCGCCGTCGTACGGCGGTTTGCCGACGAGCATCTCGTACAGGATGACGCCCATGCTGTAGATGTCGGCCCGGGCGTCGACGGGCTGGCCGCGTGCCTGCTCCGGGCTGATGTAGCGCGGAGTCCCCACCGAGACGCCGGTGGCGGTGACGCGCGTGCCGGAGTCGACGGCCTTGGCGATGCCGAAGTCGGTGAGGACCGGATAGCCCTGCTCGTCGAAGATGATGTTCTCGGGCTTGACGTCGCGATGGACGAAGCCGCGCTGGTGCGCGTGCGAGAAGGCATCGGCGATCTCGCGCAGGGTCGCCAGGGCCTCGATCTCGCTGAGGCCGGCGTCGATGCGGTCGCGCAGGTCGCCGCCGGTGAGCAGCCGCATCGAGTAGTAGTGCAGGCCGTCGTGCTCACCGACCTCGAAGACCGTCACGATGCCGTGATGGTTGAGCGACGCCGCGGCACGCACTTCCTTCTCGAAGCGCTGGATGAGCTGCTTGTTGCGGGTCAGCTCGGGCGGCAGCACCTTGAGGGCGACGCGCCGGCCGAGGCTCGGATCCTCGGCCTCGTACACGTCGGCCATGCCGCCCGACCCCAGGGATCGGACGATCTTGTACTTGCCGACGATGTCGCCTGCGTTCAACACCGGATCAGGCGACGGTCACGCAGATGACGCTGACGTTGTCTCCGGCTTCCGTCTCTTGCAGCGTGGCTTCGACGAGGGCGCTTGCCGCCTTCTGATTGTCGTCGTGTTCCTGCAGCAGCGCGGTGATGCGCGCGTGCGGAAGGAAGCCGTGCAGACCGTCGGAGCAGATCATCAGTCGATCGCCGGAGCGCGCATCGAGATCGACGTGGTCGATCTCGAGCTGCTCGCCGTCCTGGATGCCGACCGCACGGGTGACCACGTTCCGGTTGGGATGGCTCTCGGCTTCGGTCTCGGTGATGGCGCCGGCATCGATCAGCCCCTGCACCAGGGAATGGTCGCGCGTGAGCAGGCGCAGCTCGCCGCCGCGGAGCAGATAGGCGCGGCTGTCGCCGACCCAGTGGATGGTCAGCCTGCCCTCGGAACGCGTGACGATGACGGCGGTGGAGCCCATGCGCTGGGCGGCGCCGACGCTGACGCGCAGGATCTCCTCGTGCGCCGCGCGCAGCGCCGCGCTGGCGCTGTCGCCGTTGCGCAGGCCCTCCATCACGCGGGTCACGACGGTCTCGCTGGCGACCTCGCCGTGCGACAGGCCGCCCATGCCGTCGGCCAGGACCGCGGCCGGCAGCACCTCGTCGACGCCGAAGGCGTCCTCGTTGTGGTCGCGGATATTGCCCGCGTGCGTGGCGCCGGCCATGTCCAGATTCATGCGATTGCGTCTCCCGCCCCCGAACATCCTGCGCAAGCCTAGCACCGGCGCTTACCCGGCCCGCACGTCGGCGATCACCCTGCGCATGCGGCGCAGGCCGTCGCGCATGGCATCCGGGTTGTAGTCGACCTGTGCGTCGACCGCCGAGAAAAGCCCGTCCATGGGGGCGTTGAGCGCCTTGCCGAGTGCGGCGTCCTGCTGGCGCAGGAAGGCGAGCAGCGCCTCGAGCCCGTAGAAGATCTGCTTGGCGGCAGTGAAGTCGGCCGCGTCGCGCTCGATGCCCGAGCGCGCCAGCGCATCCATCAGCGCCAGGGCCTGCTGCCGCGAGATGCCGGCGTCGCGCATGCGGTCCAGGGCGGTATCGACCAGGCCGGCCAGGGCCTGCGCACGCTGCTGCACCTCGGGCACCGACCTGCGCGATGCCAGGTGCAGCGAGGCCAGCGCGCTGTCCCATTGCTCCGAGAGGTCGGGGACCAGCGCATCGATGACGTGGCCCGACATCACCATGTAGGCGTCGGCCAGCCGCACCTCGCCGGGACCCAGCGGACCGCCCGCACCGGCATTCCAGCGCGGCGGGCGCATGGGATGGTGGCAGGCGTTGCAGTCGAAGAAGACCAGCTCGGGGAACATGCCGCCGGCCTTGAAGCGGTCGCTGCGGATGCCCCGGATGAGCTGCTCGGTGGCGATCAGCTGGCCGATCGCCCAGGTCACCGCGTTGTCCTCGTAGGGCTTCCGCTCGCGGTAGTCGGCGTCGACGCGGAAATGCGGCGGCTGGATGTTGGTGAAGGTGTCGAGCTCGAACTCGAGCGGCGGATGCCCCGCGCCCATGATGCGGTGATCGATGGGCTTGTCGTCGCTGCCCATGTGGCAGTTCAGGCATAGCCGCGCGCGGTTGACCGGGTCGGCGAGCGGATAGAGGCCGTCGGCCACGTTCTCGGCGTGGGTGTTGCCGGTGACGTGCGGGCCGAGCCAGTTCTCGGCGCCGCCGTGACAGGCCTCGCAGCCCACGCCCTCGGACAGCGAGTAGCGCCGGCCGCGCTTGGCCTCCGGCACGTAGTCGGAATGACAGGTGAGGCACGCCTCGGCTTCCTCGGCCTTGCCGATGCCGAGGTTGGCGGCGATGCGCTTGGAGGCATCGGTGAGCAGCAGGTTGTAGGCGTTGGAATGCGCATCCTTGCGCTGCCAGGTGAAGTATTCGTTCTGCAGCACCGGCGAGTCGTCGAAGGCCTGCTGCGAGCCGTGGCAGTTGCTGCCGGCGCAGGTGGCCACGCCGATGTGCTGCTCCTTGGCATTCCAGGGCATCTCGGGTTCCGCCGCGAGTCCCGGCGGCGCATGCAGCAGCGCGACGGCCAGCAGGCCGCCAAGCAGTCGGTGAAGAGTCAGCATCAATCCCGCCCCCAGGGGTGCCCCATGATTATGGTTCGCGCTGCGCCTAAAGATGCGCCAATCATGACGCTTCGCGCAAACGCCGGCGCGTGCCGTGCGGCTTCGAGCGTGCAGTGGGTCACGTTCGGGCCGCGGCGTCGCGTTTGCATTGGTCGGGTACTCCACTACACTCCGCCGAGCTTGGGGCGTGGGGCCGCAACAATGTCCGATCCGGGCACGCATTATCGAATCGCCGTCGTAGGATCCGGCCCGGGGGGGCTTTCCGCTGCATGCCGTGCAGCGGAGATGGGGGATTCGCACGTGCTGCTCGAGGCGAAGCCGCACCTGTCGAACACCATCTTCCGGTACCAGAAGGGCAAGCACGTCATGGCCGAGCCGGGGCTGCTGCCGCTGCGTGCCGCGGCGCGCTTCGAGGCCGGCACGCGCGAGGCCATCCTCACGGCCTGGGACGAGGACGTGGCGAAGCAGGGCGTGAACGTGCTGTACCAGCACGAGGTCACCGGCATCAGCCGCGATGACAGCGGCTTCAGCATCACCTGCGGCAACGGTGCCTCCTTCACCGCCGAAGCGGTCGTGCTGGGCATCGGCGTGCAGGGCAACCCGCGCAAGCTGGGCGCGCCCGGCGACGATCTGCCCGGCATCCAGTACACCCTCGACGATCCCGACGAGTATCGCGACGAGGTCATCGTCGTCGTCGGCGCCGGCGATGCCGCCATCGAGAATGCGGTCGCGCTCTCGAAGCAGAACGACGTCCACATCGTCAACCGCAAGGACGAGTTCTCGCGCGCCAAGGACGGCAACAACAGCCTGATCCTGCAGGCCATAGACGATGGCGCGCTGACCTGCCACTACAACACCACGGTCGACTCCATCGAGGAGCTGCCGGCCGACGATCCCAGCGGCCGGTCGATGCGGCTGACGCTGAATTCGAAGGAGGACCAGGTCGTGGTCCTCTGCGATCGCATCATCGCGCGTCTCGGCGCCATCCCGCCGCGCGGCTTCGTGGAGGCCTGCGGGGTCGAGTTCCCCAACGCCGACCCGTCCGCCATCCCGGCGGTGTCGCCGACCTACGAGTCGAACGTGCCGGGCATGTACATCGTCGGCGCCCTGGCAGGCTATCCGCTGATCAAGCAGGCGATGAACCAGGGCTACGAGGTCGTCGAGACCGTCGCCGGCCGGCCGGTGCGGCCCGCCGACGAGCCCATCCTCAAGGAGCGCTTCAAGGTCTTTCCGTGGGTCGAGGACGTCGATGTCGTGCTCGACGTGCTGTCGGCGCGCTCGCCGGTGTTCTCGGCGCAGAACCGGTTGCAGCTGCGCGAGTTCCTGCTGGAAAGCACCATCCGGGATATCGACGAGGGCGCCACGGTCTACGAGCAGGGCGACTACGGCGCGTCGGTCTTCGTCATCGTGTCCGGCGAGGCCTGGGTCGAGTTCGGCACCGGCGAGTTCAGCAAGCGCGCGAAGATCAAGACCGGCCGCATATTCGGCGAAATGGCGCTGATATCCGGCCGCCCGCGCAGCGCCACCGTCCGTGCCGGCAAGGATCTGGTGGTGGTCGAGGTGCCGCGCCGCGCCATGCTCAAGCTCATTGCCAGCAACGAGAAGGTGCAGCGCTACGTCGACCGCACCTTCACCATGCGGGCGCTGGAGCGCTATCTGGCACCGGGTGTCGACGAGGGCGAGCTCGCCAACGTGGTGGCCGAGGCCGAGCTGCGCGATTTCCGCGCCGGCGAGGCGATCTACGAGATCGGCACCGAGGCCGAGCACATCCATCTGATCCGTTCCGGCTCGGTGACGCTGTCGGTGCCGGGCGCGGAGGAGGACGTGATCCTCAACTACGTGCCCGGCGGCAACTACTTCGGCGAGCTCGACGTCATCGCCGGCACGCCGCGCCAGCAGACTGCGCGCGCCGCCATCAAGACGCAGACCATCAGCGTGCCGGCGCAGCCCTTCCTGGAGCTGCTCGACCGCTATCCCGACATCAAGAAGAGCGTGCGCGCGCGCTTCAACGAGCAGATCCAGCAGCGCCTGGAGCTGGAGCGCACTCCCGAGCGCGGGGCACTCATGCACTTCCTGCTGCAGGAGGGCATGGGCGAGGCCACCGACGCCCTGCTCATCGACGAGACGCTGTGCGTGCGCTGCGACTACTGCGAGAAGGCGTGCGCGGCGACCCACGGCAATGTCTCGCGGCTCAACCGCGAGGCCGGTGCGACCTTCAACAATCTGCACGTGCCGACGTCGTGCCGCCACTGCGAGCATCCGCACTGCATGAAGGACTGCCCGCCGGATGCGATCCACCGCTCGCCCAACGGCGAGGTCTACATCGAGGACACCTGCATCGGGTGCGGCAACTGCGAGCGCAACTGCCCCTACGGCGTCATCCAGATGGGCGTGGCCAGCGACGAGAAGCCGAGCCTGCTCAAGTGGCTGCTGATGGGGCTCGGCCCCGAGCCGGGCAGCGAGATCAAGGCCAAGGGGGGCGGCAGCGCCATCAAGAAGGCGGTCAAGTGCGACATGTGCGGCGACCGCGACGAGGGGCCCGCCTGCGTGCAGGCGTGTCCCACCGGCGCCGCTATCCGCGTCGGCCCCGAATCCTTCTTCAAGGTGCTGTCGCGTGGAGGCCGCTAGGCGTCTGCTGGCGCGCTGGCGTCCGCGCGTCGAGCGCGACGCCAGGCGCGGCGCCGAGCATCGCTCGATCTTCGTCTACGAGGGCTTCCGCTATCTCAAGGTGGCGGTGGCGCTGTGCGCGCTGAGCATCGCGCTCTATGCCTGGCACGACCCGCATCATCCGCCCAGCGGCAATACCTGGCTGGGCTATACGCTCGGCACCATCGGTGCGCTGCTCATCGTCTGGCTGGCCTGGCTGGGCGTGCGCAAGCGCAACTTCCGCAAGGGCATGGGCCGCCTCCAGGGATGGGTGAGCGCGCACGTCTATCTCGGGCTTTCGCTGCTCGTCGTCGGCACGCTGCACACCGGATTCCAGTTCGGGTTCAACGTCCATACGCTGGCCTATGCCCTGATGGTGCTGGTCATCGTCAGCGGCATCTACGGCATCGTGGCGTACGCCATCCTGCCTGCCCGCATCACCAGCGCGCGCGAGGGGCTCGAGTTCCGCGAGATGGTGGCCAATGTCGATCGTCTGGGCGAGCAGGCCCTGAAGCTCGCCGATCAGATCGACCCGGAGACCCACGCGGTGGTGGCACGCTCGGTGGCCAATGCCAAGCTCGGCGGCAGCATGCGGGAGCAGCTCAGCGGACGCTACATGCGCGCCGACAGTGGCACCCTGGAGCAGTTCCTCAAGCTCAAGGGGACCGAAGCGCAGGCCGACGCCCAGCAGGGCGCGGGTGGCCGCCAGGCCACCATCGCCTTCTTCGCGGACCAGCTCTTCGACTCCGGGCGCGAGCCCAAGGGCGAGAAGCTGCAGAAGCTGCTGCAGGTGACTTCCGAGCGCAAGGCGCTGGTCGAGCGCATCAACCGCGACGTGACCCTGCGTGCGCGGCTGAACGTCTGGCTGTACCTGCACGTGCCGATCACCATCGCGCTGATCGCCTCGCTGCTCGTGCACGTCGTCTCCGTGTTCCTCTACTGGTGACGGCATGAGCCTGCGCATCGAGATCATCCGCGGCGGCGACACCCGGCACCTGGAGGTCGACCAGACCATCTCGCTCGGGCGCAGCGATCAGGCCACCGTCATGCTGCCCGGCATCGCGATCGCCCGCCGGCACGCCGAGATCGCCCTGCAGTCGGACCTGGCGCTGAAGCTGCGCGCCAAGTCGCCGCTCGGCGTCGAGGTCAACGGCAGGATCATCAAGGAGGAATGCGATCTCTACGCCGGCGATCGCTTCCGCATCGGTCCGCATCGCGGGCACGTGACCACGGACGGCGAATCGAGCGGGCTCCTGCTGCGCATCAAGATCGGCGAGGCCGACGCCCCCGTCACGGCTTCGGAGCGCAAGCTGGATCTGCGCGGCGCCGGCATGCGCATGCGCCGGCCGGCCGCCATCGCCGCCATGGCGGTGCTGCTGCTGACCCTGCTCGTGCCGCTGCTGCTGCGGGTGGTGCCGGTGCCGCCGGCGGTGGCGACCGTGCTGCCGACCGATGTCTGGTGGAGCTCCGGGCGCATCAGCAACGCCCACCAGCACTTCGCCGACGACTGCGGCGCGTGCCACGAACGCCTGTTCACGCGGGTGCGCGACGAATCCTGCCTGACCTGCCATGCGGGCATCGCCCATCATTCCGAGCATCCGGTCACGGCCGGGCTGGCGTCGCTCGACGAGCAGCGCTGCGCGAGCTGTCACCGCGAGCATGGCAATCCGCATGCGGCGCTGCCCGATCATCCCGGAATCTGCGTCGACTGCCATGCCGAGCCGGGACAGTTCGCGTCGCGTTCGGACATGAACCCGGTGCGCGACTTCGCGGCGGCACACCCGGAATTCCGCGCCACCGTGACCCGCCGCGACGATGCCGGCGCATCGACCGTGCGGACCGTCATCGGCCCGGACACGCGCGACGAGACCGGTTTCGTCTTTCCGCACGACCTGCACCTCGTCGAGGACGGCGTGCTGGGGCCGGACGGCGTCGAGGTGATGGCGTGCCGGGACTGCCATCGCGCCGACGCCGGCGAAGTCGGGTTCAAGGCGGTGAACTTCGAGCGCGATTGCCAGAGCTGTCATCAGCTCGACGTCAGCGTGGGCGACGAGGTGCTGCGACTGCCGCACGCCGAGCCGGAGGTGGCGCGGAAGCAGGTGGCTGCCGCGGTCGAGGCCATTCCCGCCGGCACGTTCGCGCCCGACATCGGGCGCTCGGGACGGCGCCGCGCCGGGCCCGATGCGGAGCGCGGCGGACCACCCACGGCGGCGGAGCTCATCGACGAGGTGTTCTCGACACGGGTGTGCGCGAAGTGCCATCTGGTCGCGCCCGGTGCCGACGACGAGGCCGAGATCCAGGCGGTGTCGCTGCGGCAGAGCTGGTTCGTGCACGCACGATTCACCCATGCGGATCACGGCTGGGTGGACTGCGGCGACTGTCATGCGGCCGAGTCATCGGCCGATGCCGATGAGCTTCTGTTACCGGGAATTGAAACTTGTCGCACCTGCCACGGGGGAGTAGCATCGAAGCAGGGCGTTCGCTCGACCTGCATCGACTGCCACGGCTTCCACGTGGCGACAGAATCGATCATGGGTCGGGTCACAGGGGGAATCGGAGATGCAACTCCGTCAGAAGAGGGGCGTTAGGGGCGTCGCCGTCGCGCTGGTCGTATCGGCCGCGATGGTCGCCTGCTCGGGGGACCGCAACGACGCGACGCGCGGTATCGGCGTCGGCCCGGTGCCGTGCGATGGCTCCTGCCAGGATGTGCCCACGCGGCTCACGACCGACGATGTCGGGACCATCATCGCGCAGGGCGTGCAGGAAGCGGACGCGCGCGGCGAGGCCGCCGTGATCGGCGTCGTCGACCGCGTCGGCAACGTGCTCGCCATCTACCGCATGGCCGGTGCTCCCGACACCATCCGCATCACGTCCGGGCCGGAGCGCAGCACCGGCAACGCGATCGATGCCGGCCTCGACGGTGTCGAGATCGTCACGCCCGAGCTGGGCGTCATCTCCAAGGCGCTGACCGCGGCCTACTTCTCGTCGGAGGGCAATGCCTTCACGACGCGCACCGCGAACCAGATCATCCAGGAGAACTTCAATCCCGGCGAGTTCAACACGCCGGGCGGTCCGCTGTTCGGTGTGCAGATCAGCCAGCTGCCGTGCTCGGACATCTCCCGACGCTTCAACGGCGTGGGGCCGGACCCGGGCCCGCACCGGGCGCCCATCGGCTTCGCCGCCGATCCGGGCGGTCTGCCGCTCTACAAGAACGGCACGCTGGTCGGGGCCGTGGCCGCGATCGCGGACGGCGTCTATTCGCTGGACAAGACCATCACCGACGATGACGCCGATCTCGACGAGCTCATCGCCACCGCCGCCACCTTCGGCTACGGCGCGCCACGCAATCGCCGCGCCGATGTCATCACGGTGGAGGGCAAGACGCTGCGCTTCGCCGATGTCGACTTCGGCGACCTGCAGAGCGATCCGACGCAGGCGCCGTCGTTCGGCTCGCTGCCGCCGGGCCTGCAGGCCGTGCTCGGCTACACCGTCGATGACCCGGCCGACCCGCCGCCGCCGCTGCGCGCCGGTACCGCCTTCGGCCAGCCGGAGTCGGGCGTGCGTCCGGCCCAGCCCGGCGAGCTCGACCCGTCGCTCGACGCCTTCGTGCTGGTCGACGAGAACAACGACAACCGCTTCCCGCCGACTGCCGGTGTCGGCGGCCTCGCGGCCAACGAGGTCAAGCGCCTGCTCGAGAAGTCCATCGAGCTGGCCAACCGCTCGCGCAGTCAGGTGCGCAAGCCGCTGGGCTCCAGTGCCGGCATCCACGTCACCATCGTGGACGTCAACGGCGACGTCCTGGGTGTGGCGCGAACCCGCGACGCGTTGATCGACGCCGTCGACGTCACCACGCAGAAGGCGCGCTCGGCGCTGCTCCTGTCAGCGGACGTCGCGGCCGACCGCCTGAACGCGCTGCCGCCGGCCGGCTATCTCGGCGGCGGTGATCTCGACACTGTGCTGACCCGGGCGCTCGGGGACAACCAGCGGGAATCGCCGATTCCGCCCTATGTCCAGGACTACCGCGCGTTCTTCGATCTGCCCCAGGGGCTCGCCGACGGCGACATCGCCTATTCGACGCGCGCGCTCGGACTGATCGCGCGTCCGTTCTACCCCGACGGCCAGAACGGCCCGGGCGGCCTCGATCCCGAGCCGCACGGCCCGTTCAGCAAGCCGCCGGGCGAGTGGAGCATCTTCTCCACCGGCCTCGAGCTCGATCTGGTCTACAACGCGGTGGTGCGGCACCTCGCCTACGTCCTTCAGGTACCGAACCCCGGCGATCCGACCCAGCCGCTGTTCGATACCGACGTCGCGCAGAACTGCACCGGCTACACCTCGATCCCCGACGGCGTGCTGGCCCAGACCGACGCCTTCGACGAGCTGCGCAACGGCCTGACCCTGTTCGCGGGCGGCTTCCCGATCTACCGCAACGGCCAGCTCATCGGTGCCATCGGCCTGTCCGGCGACGGCCTCGAGCAGGACGACTTCCTGCCCTTCGTCGCCATCGACGAGATCGGCAAGGAGCTCGGCACGATCAGCAATGCGCCCCCCGCCATCCGGGCGGACCAGCTCCGTGCGCAGCGCCCGGACCTGCCCGACGGCACGCGCGATCTGAATCTCCGCTGGGTGATCTGTCCGCAGTCCCCATTCCTCGACGACCCGGGAGAACAGAATGTCTGTGATGGCCTCTAGGCGCTCAGCCATGCTCCCGCGTCGCGCGCTTCGCAGCGGACTGATCGCCGCCACTCTGGCGCTGGCCGTCGTGCCCGCCCTGGTGCAGGCGCAGGACGAGCGCCGCCGGCCGGGCGAGCGCGCCGACCGCGATTCCGCCGTCGAGGCACCGGCGACACCGTCCGAGCGATCCACGCAGCGCCAGCAGCAGCCCGCGGCCGAGCCGGCGCGCGACGAGGCGCTGCAGCCCGCGGTCGACCGGCGTCGTCCGGGCAGCGAGCCCGAGCAGCAGCCGCAGACCACGCCGGCCGTGGAACGGCGACGCCCGTCGGGCGAGGATGCCACCCCGGTGCTCGAGCCCGGGACGCCGCGCGCCACGCCGGCCGTCGAGCGCCGGCGGCCCGGGCAGTCGGAGGCCAACACGCCGACCCGCGGCGGCGAGCGCACCGATCCGCAGTCGCCGGTCCGCGACCGGCAGCCCTACGACTTCAACCGCGCCACCGCGCTCAAGCCGGTGCCCAAGCCCGGTCGCGATGCCGAGTACGGCAAGGAAACCGTGCGCAATGATCGCTGGTTCCTGACCCAGCGCCTGGGCATCACCGACTACCCGTGGTGGGACCCCTACAACCAGAACACGCTCAAGGCCGACCGCCCGGTGTTCGGCGACTGGTTCTTCAACACGCTGCTGGTGTCGGACACCGTCTACGAGCCGCGCTCGCTGCCGACGCCGGTGGCGCCGCAGGGCGAGGATGATCCGGGCAATGCGGATCTGATCGGCGATCCCGACCAGACGCTGTTCGCGCAGACGCTGGCGGCATCGTTCGTGCTGTACCGCGGCGACACCACCTTCATGCCGCCGGACTGGGAGTTCCGCTTCACGCCCGTCTACAACTTCAACCGGGCCGAGGTGGAGCAGAACCGCGCGGTGCGCATCAACCCGGCCGAGGGCCGTACGCGCAACGACGACTTCTTCGCGATCCAGGAACTGTTCGTCGACTACCACATCCGGGACGTTTCGCCGCAGTACGACTTCGAGAGCGTCCGCGTCGGCATCCAGCCCTTCAACGTGGATTTCCGCGGCTTCCTGTTCCGTGACCAGCAGCTCGGCGTCCGCCTGTTCGGCAACCGCAACAACAACATCTTCCTGTACAACCTCGCCTGGTTCCGGCGTCTGGAGAAGGACACCAACAGCGAGCTGAACGACATCGGGCAGTCGCTGCGCCGGGACGACATCTTCGTCGCCAACCTGTACTGGCAGGACTTCCCGCGGCGCGGCTTCACCTCCGAGGCGGTGCTCCTCTACAACCGCAACACCGAGGGCGAGGATGCGCCCTACTTCAACAACAACGACTTCATCGAGCGACCGGCGTCGATCGGCCTCGAGAAGGCGCGGAGCTACGACGTCGTCTACCTCGGCCTGAACGGCGAGGGGCACTTCGGGCGGCTGAACGTGTCGGCGACCAACTATCTGGCCGTCGGCAGCGCCGACCGCGGCGTCTTCGTCGATCGCGGCACCGACATCAGCGCCTTCTTCGCCGCCTACGAGTTCTCGATCGACTTCGACTGGCGCCGGGTCCGCCTGTCGGCGCTCTACGCGTCCGGCGACGACGATCCCTACGACGACGCCGAGACCGGCTTCGACGCCATCTTCGAGAACCCGCTCTTCGCCGGCGCCGACACCAGTTTCTGGGTGCGCCAGAATGTCCCGCTCATCGGCGGCGGCGTGGTGACCCTGTCCGGCCGCAACGGCATCCTCAACTCGCTGCGCAGCTCCAAGGCGCAGGGCCAGTCGAACTTCACCAATCCGGGCCTGATCCTGCTCGGCCTCGGCGCCGATCTCGACATCTCGCCGCAGTGGCGCATATCGACCAACATCAACCAGCTGGCCTTCGCGGACACGGCGGTGCTGGAGGCCGCGCGTCAGCAGTCGGGCATCGACGCGATGATCGGGACCGATGCCTCGGTCTCGGCGATCTGGCGCCCGTTCTTCACGCAGAACATCGTTTTCCGTGCTTCGGCTGCAGCGCTCGTGCCCGGGAAGGGCTACGAGGAGCTGTACGGCGACGAGGTCGCCTATTCGATGCTGTTCAACCTCACCCTGCTGTGGTGATGCCGGTGCTGCGCAATGCCCCGGTCCGATCGGATGATTTGACATGACTGCCTCGAAGCTTCGTCACCTCGCGCTCGCCGCACTGATCCTGGGATGCGGAGCGCTCGCGCCCGCCGGTGTCGCGACCGCCGCCGGCGGCGAGAAGCCCGTCGACCGCGACTACGATCCGGCGCCGCCCGCGCCCCGCCAGCAGTCGCAGCAGGAGGCGGTCGACAAGTCGCTCGGTTGCATGACGTGCCACACCGATACCGACCAGATGACGATGCACGAGAATCCGGCCGTGACCATCGGGTGCACCGACTGCCACGGCGGTGACGCCACCGTGCGCAAGCCGGGCGGTGCCAACAGCATCCTGGACAAGAGCTATCTGGCCGCGCTCGAGGACGCGCACGTGCTGCCGCGCTATCCGAAGACCTGGCACTGGCCGGACTCCGAGACGCCCGAGCACAGCTACACGCTGCTCAACAAGGAGAGCCCGGAGTACATCCGCTTCATCAATCCGTCCGACTACCGGGTGGCGCGCGAGGCCTGCGGCGCCTGCCACATGCCGGTGATCGAGGCCGCCGAGCGCAGCCTGATGGCGACCACCGCGATGTTCTGGCAGGGCGCCGCCTACAACAATGGCATCCTGCCGTACAAGCGCGCCGTGCTCGGCGAGGCCTACACCCGCGAGGGCGAGGCCGCCATCATCAAGGGGCCGATGACGCCCGACGAGAACATGGTCGAGAAGGGCATCGTCGAAACCCTGTACCCGATGCCGGCCTACGAGACCGTGCCGCCCGCCGACGTCTTCCGCGTCTTCGAGCGCGGCGGCCGCATCATCGTCAACCTGTTCCCCGAGACCGCGCAGGTCAACGCGGTCGGGCCCAACCTGGGCACCATCCAGATCCTCGAGGAGCCGGGCCGGCCCGACATCCGCCAGTCGAACCGCGGGCCCGGTACCGGCAACCGCATCGCCATTCCGGTCCTCAACCTGCACAAGACGCGCCTCAACGATCCGCTGATGTGGTTCCTGGGCACGCAGGACCAGCCCGGCGACTATCGCAGCTCGGGCTGCGCGGCCTGCCACGTCGTCTACGCCAACGACCGCGATCCGAGGCACTCGGCCCAGTACGCCCAGTTCGGGCACAGCGGCATGTCGCAGACCGTCGACCCGACCATTCCCAAGGACGAGTCCGGGCACCCGCTGAAGCACGCCTTCACCAGCGCGATCCCGACCAGCCAGTGCATGAGCTGCCACATGCACCAGCCGAACATCTTCCTCAACTCGATGCTCGGCTACACCATGTGGGACTACGAATCCGACGCGCCCTTCATGTGGCCGGAGGAGCAGCAGCACCCGACGCCCGAGGAGATCCGCGAGATCAACCGGCGCAATCCGGAAGGCGCGGCGGTGCGCGGCAAGTGGGCCGATGTCGATTTCCTCAAGCAGGTCTCGGAGATGAATCCCGAGCTCGAGGACACCCAGTTCGCGGACTACCACGGTCACGGCTGGAACTTCCGCGCCATCTTCAAGCGCGACCGCGAAGGCAACCTGCTGGACGAGGAGGGCGACATCGTCTCCAACGACGACCCCGACAAGTTCGAGAAGGCCGTGCACATGTCGTCGATCCATGTCGATGTCGGCATGCACTGCGTCGACTGCCACTTCTCGCAGGACGTCCACGGCGACGGGCACATGTACGGCGAGGTCGCGCAGGCCATCGAGATCCAGTGCGCCGACTGCCACGGCACCGCCGATTCCTACCCGTCGCTGCTCACCTCCGGGCCGGCGGCGCCGGCCGGCGGCACCGACCTGTCGACAATGCGCACGCCCTTCGGCGAGCTGCGCTTCGAGTGGCGCGAGGGCAAGCTCATCCAGCGCTCCAACCTCGAGGAGGATCTGGAGTGGGAGATGAGCCTGGTCAAGGATGCGGTCACGCCGGGCCACGGCCAGTACAACGAGAAGGCCGCTCGCGCCAAGCTGATGAGCGCCGACACCGAGACCCAGAACTGGGGCACCGATGTCGCGCAGGAAGACCGCGCCCACAATCCCGAGGAGATGATGTGCATCACCTGCCACACCTCGTGGACCACGAGCTGCGCGGGCTGCCATCTCCCCATCGAGGCCAACTGGAAGACCGAGCGCCAGCACTACGAGGGTGAGGAGCGGCGCAACTTCGCGACCTACAACCCGCAGATCACGCGCAACGACGTCTACCAGCTCGGCCGCCACGGGCCCGCCAAGGGCAACCGCATCGCGCCGGTGCGCTCGTCCAGCGCGCTGGTGCTGAGCTCGACCAACGCCAACCGCGAGAAGATCTACGTCCAGCAGCCGCCGATCTCGGCCAGCGGCTACTCGTCGCAGGCCTTCGCGCCGCACTATCCGCATACCGAGCGCAAGACCGAGACCAAGGGCTGCACCGACTGCCATCTGTCGCAGGACAACGACAACAACGCCTGGATGGCGCAGCTGCTGCTGCACGGCACCAACTTCATGAACCTGATCGGGTACAACACCTGGGTGGGCATGGACGGCGCCGTGGGCTCGGTGCAGGTCACCGAGTGGGAGGAGCCGCAGGCGATCATCGGCAGCTACCTGCACCGCTACGCCTATCCCGACTGGTACGACGCGCACGTCGCGCGCGATCGCCGCCTCGAGGGCCGCGAGGAGCCCATCGCGTTCAGCCACGACACCGGTGATGCCGTCAACTGCCTGCAGCTGCGCGGCGAGTACCTCTACGTGGCGCAGGGCCGCAAGGGCTTCGAGGTCTACGACGCCGCGTCGATCGGCAACAAGGGCGTTTCGCAGCGCCTGATCAGCGCGCCGTTCTCGCCGCTGGGCCACGACACGCAGGTCGGCACGACCAATGCCACCTGCGTCGCGCTGCCCACCACGCAGCCGATCGCACCGGAGCGCAACACCGAGTACATGCAGACGGTGAACCAGGAGCAGCCCTTCCATCCGATCTACGACTACGCGCTGGTCACCGACTCGGAAGAGGGCCTGATCCTGGTCGACATCAACACCATGGCCGACGGCGAGCCGCGCAACAACTTCCTGGAGCGCGCGCTGACCTGGAACGAGGGTGGCGTGCTCGATGGCGCGCGGCACCTGACCATCGCCGGCTACTACGTCTACGTGGCGACCGACGACGGCCTGGTGGTGCTGAACCTGGACGATCCTATGCAGCCGAAGGTGGCGGCCGAGGTGCCGATGCAGGGGCTGCGGGCGACCGCCGTGCAGTTCCGCTACCTGTTCGCCACCACCGACGAAGGCATGCGCGTGCTCGACGTCACGCACCCCGACGAGCCGCGCCTGACCGATGCGCTGGTGCCCTTCGCCGATGCCCGCAATCTCTACCTGGTGCGCACCTACGCCTACGTGGCGGCGGGCAGCGAGGGCCTCGGCATCGTGGACATCAAGAATCCGGAAGCGCCGGAACTGGTGGAGAAGTTCACCGGTGACGGCCGCATCAAGGATGCCTGGGACGTGCAGGTGGGTGGTGCCTATGCATCGCTGTTCGGCTACGTCGCCGACGGCGAGGCCGGCATCAAGGTGATCCAGCTCATGAGTCCGGAGAGCCAGCCCAACTTCTACGGCTTCTCGCCGGCACCGAAGCCCGAGCTCATCGCCTGGTACCAGACCGACAAGCCGGCACGCGCGCTGTCCGAGGGCCTGCACCGCGACCGCGCGGTCGACGAGACCGGCGGCCAGATGGCGGTGTTCGGACGCATCGGATCGCGTCCGTTCACGCTCGAGGAACAGCAGGCGATGTACCTGAACGACGACGGCGAGCCCTGGTTCGTGAAGGACTGACCGGTTGCGCGGCACTCCGTCCGGAGTGCCGCGTCCTCGGCCTGCGGCGCGGTTCCGTGACGTGGTTCTCGCGCGGATGTCCGGTTCGCTCTACACGCACCGAATGCGCCTTGCGTCCCGGGCTCAGACGGGTATGGTGGCCCTCGTAACTTACGGGGAGTAAACCATGAAGATTCGGGGCAATGCGGGGTGGGGGAGTGTTTTCACGGGTATCGTCGCGCTGGGACTGCTGAGCGCGTGCGGCGGGGGAAGCGGTGGCAGCGGGGGCGGCGTCATCGATCCGTCAGACAGCAACAGCGTCGCCGATGAGCTCCGGGTGAAGCTGGGCGATGTCGACGCCAGCCAGGTGTCCGGAGATCCGCCGCAGCAGGACCCGCAAGCCGCAGGCAACCCCGTTGTCGACGTGTCCGATGGGCAGGACACGGCGGTGACGCCGGGGGAAAGCAAGGACATCAGCGTCGACACCAGCACCAGTGGCGATTCGCTGCTCTCCGTCCTGTACGCGAAGGTTGCCGGCGCCGACAGCTACTTCGAGGCACAGGCCGCGCAGACCCAGTCGCTGCGGACCAAGCAGGACGGGACCACGGTCGTCACCTTCGACATTCCGCAGAACCTGGGATCGGGTGAGTTCTGCGTCGAGCTGTCCATCGGCGATTCCGAGTCGCGGGTCTCCAACGTCGAGGCATTCTGCTTCACCAGCACGCCGGAAGACGGCAGCGCCGCGGCCACACTGGACGGGCTTCAGGGCAGGTGGGCCCGCTGCGTCGATGGGCGCAGCGAGCTTGTGATTATCGATGGCGATGTCGCCGATTTCTCGGAAACCAGCTATGCCAATGCCAACTGCACCGGCGAAGTGGTCGGCACCTTCAGCGACACGCTGCGTCTCACGGTCGGCCCGCAGCTGACCACCGACAGCGGCTTGACGGCCAACGAGCTTGATGTCGAGATCATCGATTCGCCCGATCCGGACGACATCGGGCTGGTCGAGTACGACATCATCCGGGTGGCGGGCGACCAGTTCTTCGCGGGCGAGGGGGAGGCCAGCTCGCCGGAGAATCGGCCCACAGCGCTGGATCTGGACAGCCCCTATGTCCGTTCGGAAGAGGTTGCTCCGCCCGACCCGGTCGACGAATTCAGCCCGGCTGCGGTGCGCAGCCGTCTGCAGGGCGCCTGGGAGCTGTGCGTCGACGACCGGTTCCTGGAACGCGCGACCTTCGATGGCAATGTCCTCTTCTTCGAGGAGACCGAGTACACCGGAAGCGGTTGCTCGGGGGACATCGTTCGCGTCACCAACGACACCCTCTCCTATGAGATCGGCCCCAGCTTCGAGGACGAGGACGGGGATCTGATCAACCCCTTCGATGCGGAGATCACGTCCGCCGATAACCCGCAGGATGTCGGGCTGCAATTCTTCGGCATCGTGCGGGTCTCCGCGGGGCCGGACGAGCTGCAACTCAATGTCGGCGATGAGGGCGGCTCGCCCGGCGCACGGCCGAGCGGCTTTCCGGGGCCGCCCTACCTGAGGCCGTAGAGCCACGGGACGACGTCCGCCGGGTGTGCGACGGCGGCGCTGCATGGCGCTGCCGCCGCACGCATCCGCGGCCCCGCTCGATACGGGCGGGGCCGGTGCCGAAGCGCGTGGCGGACGCGGCAGCGGTGTCTTCGGCCGTTGGCGCAGCGGTTTCGACGCGCCTGTCGCCGCGTCGGCGAGGCGCGTAGTCTGATGGGCATAACAACGCATGAGGAGACCGCCATGCACCCGTTTCCACGTTGCGGCAGTGCCATGCTCGCAATGTTCGTCGCGCTGTCACTGGTCGCCTGCTCCGACGGCGACTCCGCCGGTGACGACTCGGGCGGCGCCAGCGCACCGGCCACCGCCACCATTCCGGTCACGCGCGAGGGCTGCAATGCCTTCGGCAATCCGCCGCGCGAGCTGCTGGCGCTCAACGACAGTCTCTTCAACCCGACCTGTCTCCCGAACGGCGAGCGCATGGCGCGCCACACCGATGCCGAAGGCACGGTCCGCGATGCCTGCCTCTACGAGCCGGATCACGCCTCCACGGACAATCCGCTGCCCCTCGTGGTGTGGATCCATCCGTCCGCGGTCGGTACCGATATCTCGCTGGCGGCCTCCAACGTGCGCGCAGGGCTCGAGACCGCGGACCTCAGCGGCGACCCGGATCGACCGGGCTTCATCATGGTGGCGCCGTACGGCCGCGTGACCAGCCGCTACTACCCCTTCCCCGACAACAACTTCGTGCCCGGCTGGGACAACTGGTACCGCCAGCTCGCGCCGGACGGCGGCGCACGCACGGTCAACGGCGAGTCGATGCCGCAGAACGTGGACGCCGCAACCATCGATCACTACCTCGACGCCGTACTGGCCAGCGGCAAGGTCGACACCGACCGCATCTATCTGATGGGCTGGTCGAACGGCTCGGCCATGGGGCTGCTCTATGCGCTCAACCGTCCGGAGATCGCGGCCGCCGCGATCTATTCGTCACCGAGCCCCTTCGAGGCCTTCAACGATCCCTGCACCCAGACGCCGGTGCGGCGTCCTCCCGCCGACGACACCGAGGTGCAGGTCTTCAACCCCGATCTGCCGGTGCTCCACGTGCACAACGACTGCGACATCGGCGGCATCTGCCCCAACGGTGTCCTGCTGGAGCAGACTCTGGACACGCAGGGCATCGGCGGCTTCGACAGCATCCTGCTGAACACGGCCGTGAACGAGACCGAGGGTTGCCTGGACATCTGCGGCACCGACCCCACGGCGGCATACGAGGGCACCGTCGATCTCGCGGCCACGCTGGGCAACCTGCCGGGATACTCGCTGGGGGTGGCGAATCACCTGCGCTGGCCGGTGGGCTACACCGGAACCATGTTCGACTTCCTGCGCGACCACCCGAACTGAGGCGTCCGCGCCCGCGCGGCGGGGCGGTGGTATCCTCTGTTTTGACATATGTCATAAAGAGGAATGGGCATGGCCCACGCCGAGAGTGCCAACGACCGGACGCCGGCATCGACGCAGGCGCCGGCCGATCGCCGCGTCGATTTCACCCGGCCGGAGGGCGAGGCGGCGCTGATCGCTCCCGATTCGGTGAGCTGGCGGGTATTCAAGAACCCCATCGCCACCTACATCGGGGGCATCACCGCCGTGATCCTCGAGCTGGCCGAACCGCGCGTGTGCGCGGGCGTCTGGGATCACACCACCTTCCGCACCGAGCCCCTCAAGCGCCTGCGCCGCACCGGCCTGGCCGCCATGGTCACGGTGTACGGGCCGCGCAGCACGGCCGAGCGCATGATCGCCGGCGTGCGGCGCATGCACGGACGCGTGGAGGGTGTGGCCGCCGACGGGCGCGCCTACAACGCCAACGACACCGAGCTGCTCGACTGGGTCCAGGCCACCGCCAGCTACGGTTTCGTCGAGGCCTACGCGGCCCATGTGCGCGCCCTGTCCGATGCTGACCGGGACGCCTTCTACGCGGAGAGCGCGGTTCCGGCCGGGCTCTACGGCGCGACCGGCGCCCCCAAGTCGCTCGCCGGCATGCGCGAGCAGTTCGCTGCCATGCGCCCGTCGCTGAAGCCCACCGGCATCATCTTCGAGTTCCTGGAGTTGATGCAGCGGACCCCGATCCTGCCCGGACCCATGCGCCCGCTGCAGCGCGTCCTTACGCGCGCCGCCGTCGACCTCCTCCCGGAGTGGGCGTTCTCCGATCTGGGCATCGGCCCGGAATGGCGCATCGGGCGGTTCGAGCGCGGTATCGCCACCGCCATGGGGAAGGCGGCCGACCGCCTGATCGCGCGGGGCAGCCCGGCGGTGCAGGCGTGCCGTCGTGTCGGCCTTCCGGACGATCACCTCTACCGCCCCGGATTCGCGCTCCGGCTGCCCGGCTAGCGGCGTCACGGTCCGCCGCGGGCGATCGCCACGTCGGCCCGACGCGGCTGCAGTGCCTCCGCGCTGCAGACCGTTGCCACCATCGCGTGCGCCGTGTCACGAACGGGCTCGGCGCCGCCCCGCACCGCGTATCATGACGAGGGCAGGATTCGGGGGTATTCCGTGCGGGGATCTCGCAGCGTGCAGGGTGAAGGGACGCAACCGCGGCAGGGCATGGCGGAATGATCGCGACTGCGGGCGACATGGCGCTGGCGGCAGCGCTCATGGTCAGCGTGCTCATGGTGGTGCTCGCCGGGCGCTCGGCGCTGCGCCCCGACGAGACGCTGGTCTTCAGCGCCCTGCGCGGCGCCGTGATCTCGCAGTCCCTGCTGGCGCTGCTGGCCTACATCTGCCTCACGCGCCTGTTCCTGGTCGACGATTTCAGCGTGATCTACGTCGCCGGCAACAGTCATCGCGAACTGCCGGTGATCTACAAGATGACCGCGGTCTGGGGCGGCCACGAGGGCAGCATGCTGCTGTGGCTGTTGATGCTGTCGGGCTGGACCGTTGCCGTGAGCCTGCTGAGCCGCAATCTTCCGCCGCGGACGACGGCGCTCGTGCTCGGCACCCTGGGCTTCGTGGCATCGGGCTTCTTCGCCTTCACGCTCTGGACGTCGAACCCCTTCGATCTCCACTTCCCGGTTCCGGCGAACGGCAGCGATCTCAATCCGCTGCTGCAGGACCCGGGCATGATCATCCACCCGCCGCTGCTCTACATGGGCTACGTCGGCTTCGCGGTGGCCTTTGCCTTCGCGGTAGCCGCGCTCATCGAGGGGCGGCTCGACAGCCAGTGGGCACGCTGGACGCGGCCGTGGACCACATCGGCGTGGGCCTTTCTCACCGCCGGCATCGCGCTGGGCTCGTGGTGGGCCTACCACGAGCTCGGCTGGGGCGGCTGGTGGTTCTGGGACCCGGTCGAGAACGCTTCCTTCATGCCGTGGCTGGTCGGTACCGCCCTGGTCCATTCGCTGGCCGTCACCGACAAGCGCGGCGTGCTCAAGTCGTGGACCGCGCTGCTGGCGATCGTCGCCTTCGCGCTGTCGCTGCTGGGGACCTTCCTGGTGCGGTCCGGCATCCTGATCTCGGTCCACGCCTTCGCGAGCGACCCCGAGCGCGGTGTCTTCGTGCTCGCCTTCCTGTCGCTGGTGGCGGGCGGCGCGCTGGCGCTGTTCGCATGGCGGGCCCGCATGCTGGGCGCCGAGGCGCGCATGGCCACCTTCTCGCGGGAAAGCGCGCTGCTGCTCAACAACGTGTTCCTGACCGTGCTCGCGGCCGTGGTCTTCATCGGCACGCTCTATCCGCTGGTGGTGGACAGTTTCGGGATGGGCAAGATCTCGGTGGGGCCGCCCTATTTCGAAGCGCTGTTCGCGCCGCTCGGTCTGCCGCTGGTGCTGCTGGTCGGCTTTGCCGGGGTGGTGGGGTGGAAGCGCGCACATCCCGCGGAAGCGCTCCGCAGCATGGCGCTGCCGGCAGCCATCGCGCTGGTCGCGGGCATCGCGCTCTGGCTCGGGCTCTATTCGGCGCGCAGCGCCATGGCGCTGATCGGCATCGTGCTCGGGTCGTGGGCCATCGTCGCGTCGCTGCGCGACCTGCTGCTGCGCGTGCGCGGCGGACGGACGGTGGGCAGCATCCCGTCGTCGCTGTGGGGCATGACACTGGCACACCTCGGACTGGGCATCTTCGTGCTCGGCGTGACCGTGGTGTCGACCTTCGACGTCGAGCGCGATGTCCGGCTCGCGCCGGGGGAAGCCGCCGAAGTGGCCGGATACCGCTTCGTCTTCGAGGGCACGCGTCCGGTGCGCGGTCCCAACTACGACGCCGATCAGGGACACGTGATCGTCAGCCGCAATGGCAGGCACCTCGCCGACCTGCGTCCGGAGAAGCGGCTCTACCGCGTGCAGCGCGATGTCATGACCCAGGCGGCGGTGCAGCACAATCCGCTGCGCGACCTCTACGTGTCGCTCGGCGAGCCCACCACTGCGGGCGACGGCGCCTGGTCGCTGCGCATCCAGTACAAGCCCATGATGCGACTGGTGTGGATCGGCCCCGCGCTGATGGTGCTGGGTGGTCTGCTCGCTGCCAGCGACCGGCGTTACCGGCAGCGCGCGCGGGACGGGGTGGAGGGCACGGCTTGAGGCACACGGCTTGCGTATCGGGCTGCGCGTCCGGGCAGTCCCGTTGTCTCCCTTCTCCCCTTCGGGGAGACGGACCGGGGTTGAGGGGGCGCACGCAGCGCGCGACGCTTCGTGCAACGGGCCGACCGGCGCCGGCTCCCCCTCACCCAACGCTCCCCCCCCCCGGAGTGCGGGGGACAGGGCCGTGCGGGAGGCGTGCCACGTGTACTGTTTGTGCGTGCATGACCGATGCACCGACATGATCCGGTCAGGCCGTCCGCGACGCGTCGCCGACCATTCGTTCCGCTCCCGTCTCAACTGAGGGCATCGACATGACCACTTTCCTCATCGCGCTCGGCATCGGGCTCTTCGCCGCGATCCCGGTCGCCTTCGTGCTGCTTCGCCAGCGACCGGGCCTGCGCGTACCGGTCGTCGCCCTGGTGGCCGTGGTGGCGGTGGTCGGGGCGTGGAGCTGGTGGCAGTACGGCACCAGCGACAACGCCGCCTCGGCGGATCGTCTTGCGCAGCATGCCGAGAATCCCGGCGCGGGCATGAATGACCTTGCCGCCAGCTACGAGGCGCGTCTGGCCGAGGCGGGGGACGATGTCACCGTCGACCAGCTCGTGCTGCTCGGCCGTACCCACGAGGCCGCGCGCGATTACGGCAAGGCCGCCGAGGCCTATGCGCGGGCCAACGCGAAGACCGACTACGGCCATGCAGACCTGCTGGTGGCCGAGGCCGAGGCGCGGCTGAACGCGCCGCACGCCGGCGGCAGCGGCGTCGAGACCGCCAGCGAGCGCCTCGAACAGGCGCTTGCCGCCGAGCCCCAGCATCCCGGTGCCAACTACTACACCGGTGCCATGGCCGTACAGGCGGGTGAGTTCGAGCGCGCCATTCCGCATTTCGAGATCGTGCTGGCCTCGGGGATCCTCGAGCCCGATGCCGCGGAACTGCTGCGTCAGCGCATCGTCGAGTGGGGCGGCAGCCCGCCGGAAGCCGGCAGCCAGCCGGTGGCCGATGACGGCGCGCTGGTGATCACCGTCGATGCCGGTGCCGAGGCCCGCGACATCTCGGGGCTGCTCTTCGTCTTCGTGCGTCGCCCGGACGGTCCGCCCATGCCGATTGCAGCGAAGCGCATGGTGAATCCGACCTTCCCGGTCGAGGTGCGCCTGACCGATGACGACCGGCTGATGGGCGGCGAGTCGCTGCGCAGCTACCAGCGCCTCACCGTCGGCGCGCGCCTGTCGACCAGCGGTCAGCCCGGTGGCAATGCGGGTGATCCCTACGCCGAGGGCGAAATCCTGCCGGCCAGCGAGCCGGTGGCGGCGCTGCGGTTGCGCTAGTACGCCGCCCAAATGAAAGCGCCGCCCGGGGGCGGCGCTTTCGCATCTGCCGGCGGTCGGCCGGGCCGACCCGTGCAGCGCTACTCCGTGACCTCGTAGGTGGCGAGGTTCTCGGCCTCGATGCCGCTGCCTTGCACGAAGTTCGAGCGCGAGATGGTGTCGACGATCTGGCCGTTCGCGGAGATCGTCACGGTGAAGTTCGTCGCCGGGCTACCGGCGAAGTAATCGACACTCACTGTGTAGAGACCCAGCGGCGGGTTGGTTGCCCAGAAGATGTTCTCGACGGCTTCGGGACCGGGGTCACCATCCGGGTCAATGCCGTTGATGTCGTCGTTGTCGAGTTCACCACCGCTCTCCGAGCTGTCCGCACCAAAGAATATCTCGTTGCCGTTGGGCTCTATGACACGCAGATCGAGGTCGGCGTTGGTATCCCAGGTCAGCGAGAACTGCAGGTCGCCGGTTCCGAGGCGCGCAATGGTGATGGACGCGGTTCCGGGCTGGGAAACCTGCCCATCCTCGTTCTCGACCGAGAACTGGAGCTCGAAGGTGCCCTCGAGGATATCCGGCGGCAGATTGATCTCGAGATTGGCACCGTCACCCGGATCGAGCTTCAGACCGGTCGATGAGTCGAAGCGCGTGCCGGCCTGCTCGGCCATGATGCTCTGCGTTTCGCTGCCGCTGACGTCGATATCCAGATAGCTGTCCGATCCGGTCACCTTGGCGAAGATGCGCGCGATCGCCGAGCTGGAACTGAAGTTCAGTGGGAGCTGGGCAGCCGACCCGTTCGACGCGGTCTGGGTCGTTCGTGTAGTGGCAACCGTGGGCGGGTTCTCCGCTTCCGGCGTCGCGTCGGGCAGGTTGCCTTCCACGAGATTGCCGGTGGCGTTGCCGACCTTGGCGCCGATCGCCTGCATGACGGAATTCGGGTTGTCCGGATCGGGCGCGCCGCCGCCGCCACCGCCGCCGCCACCACCACCGCCGCAGGCGTGCAGCATGAAGATGCCGAGAGTCAGGCCGAGGATACGAAAAGTGTTCATGGAAACGCCCCCAAGATGGTGCTGATCGCCGCGATGGCGGTGCGAAGCAGACTAGCAACTAACCCCCGGACGCGGAAGCGCCGGATGTGACGCGTACCGCATTTGCGTTACAACTCCCTCTATCTGGGGGTATTCGCGGCGCCGACGGGCGCTCCTGGTGGTGCCAGGGCGGTCGGCTGGACGGAGGCGCTATCATGGCGGCCGTCGTTCACGCCGCCGACTAGCGCGTGACCGGCGTCCGTCCGCCGCCCGTCCGACCGACCCGATGACGCCCTATCTCGACCTGATGCGCCGTGCCCTGGACGAGGGCACCGACAAGGCGGATCGCACCGGTACCGGCACGCGCTCCGTGTTCGGTCACCAGATGCGCTTCGACCTGGCGGCGGGATTCCCGCTGCTCACCACCAAGAAGCTGCACCTCAAGAGCATCATCTACGAGCTGCTCTGGTTCCTGCGCGGTGATACCAATGCCCGCTTCCTGCAGGACAACGGCGTGCGCATCTGGAACGAATGGGCGGGTCCCGACGGCGAGCTCGGCCCGGTCTACGGAGCGCAGTGGCGCAGCTGGCCGACACCGGACGGCGGCCACATCGACCAGATGGCGGAAGTCCTGCGCCAGCTGCGCGAGACACCCGATTCACGCCGCATCATCGTCTCGGCCTGGAACGTGGCGGCGCTGCCCGAGATGGCGCTGCCGCCGTGCCACCTGCTGTTCCAGTTCTACGTTGCCGACGGTCGCCTGTCCTGCCAGCTCTACCAGCGCAGCGCCGACATCTTCCTGGGCGTGCCCTTCAACATCGCGAGCTACGCGCTGCTGACCATGATGGTGGCGCAGGTCAGCGATCTGGCGCCGGGCGATTTCGTCTGGACCGGCGGCGACTGCCACCTCTACCACAACCATCTGGAGCAGGCGCGCACCCAGCTCGACCGCGATCCGCGGCCGCTGCCCGTCATGCACCTGAACGCCGGGGTTCGCGACCTCTTCGCCTTCGGCTACGACGATTTCCGGCTGGAGGGGTACGACCCGCACCCCCATATTCCGGCGGCGGTGGCGGTCTGACCGGAACCCGGATCCGCTTCCGCTCCCGCGGTGACGCCGTGCCCCGCTGCATCGCCGCGATCGCGCTGGCGATTGGTCTCGCCCTGCCGTCCCACCTCCGCGGCGCGGAGCCGGTGCGGGTGGTGGTCGATACCTCGGCACAGGTGCTCCACGTCCTGCGCGGCGCGGAGCGTCTGCGGACCTTCGACGACATCGCCATCGGGCGCAACGGCACGACCGCAGACAAGCGTGCCGGCGACGGGCGGACGCCGATCGGGCAGTACCGGGTACTGGCGATTCGCGAGTCGACCCGCTTCCACCGCTTCGTCTGGCTGAGCTACCCGACGGCCGTTGAGGCGCGGCGCGCGCATGCCCGCGGCGACCTGCCGGTCGCGGCGCGACGGGCCATCGAGCATGCCGATGACGGCGGCAGGCCGCCGCCGCAGGACACCGCGCTGGGCGGATACATCGGCATCCACGGTGTCGGAGCGGGTGATCCGGCCGTGCACGAGGACTTCAACTGGACCGAGGGCTGCGTCGCGCTCACCGACGCCCAGATCGATGCCCTGCTGCGTCACATCACGGTCGGGACCGCGGTCGAGATCCGCTGAAGGGGACTGATCCACGTCAATGCAACGGCACCCGGCGCGGGGCACGCTGGACCCGGTGGTGACCGCGCGGCCGCGTTCACCGTGCTTTCAGCGCATGCGGTGCACGCTGCCGCGTGTTGTCCATAGACAGGGAGAAGTTCGTCATGCAACGCGTTCTACCGCTTTTCGCCGTTACCTCCGTCCTGCTCGTGGCCGGCTGTGCCAGCACCGGTGATCTCGACGCCCTCCGCGAAGAGGTGCGTCAGGCGCAGTCGACGGCCGACAGCGCGGCGTCCAGGGCCGATACCGCGCAGCAGACGGCCGAAGCCGCCCGAGCCAAGGCCGACAGCGCGGAGCAGACCGCCGACCGCGCGATGAGCACGGCCGAGCAGGCCAACGCCACCGCCGACAAGGCGATGAAGAAGTCGGAGGACACCGACGCCAAGATCGACCGCATGTTCAAGAAGTCGATGTACAAGTAGTGGCGATCGGCGCGGCCGCTCGACCGGGCGGCCGCGCCGTCGACTACGCGCCGGCGCTGTCGGTCCGGGATATTTGGACCGGATAGCCGGCCCGTCGGCGCACCGCGTCGCGCAGGGCACGGCCGCTGATGCGGATGTCACGTCCTGCCACCGCGGCTTCGACCGCGTCGAGCGCCCGCTCCATGAGCACGGCATCCGGTGTCGGCGCGTCGCCCAGCGGCGGATGCACTTCCAGATAGAGTTCCCCCGACCACCAGCCCGCCTTCAGCGGCTGGTCGACGATCTGCACCGGCGTTCCGACCGCCACCGAGCCGAACAGGCGCGCGATGTGCTCCGGGTAGAGTCGGACGCAGCCGTGCGTCACCTGCATGCCCACGCCCCAGGGCTTGTTGGTTCCGTGCAGCAGGTAGCCGGGAATGCCGAGACGCAGCGCGTGACGCCCGAGCGGGTTGTCCGGACCCGGCGGCACGTAGGCGGGCAGCGATTCGCCGCGCGCCGCCGCTTCCTCGCGGATCGATGCCGGCGGGTGCCAGGCGGGGTCCTCCTGCTTGCGGATGATCTCGGTGGTTCCCAGCGGCGTCTTCCAGTCCATGCGACCGACGCTGACCGGATAGGTCTCGACCATTGCCGGCTGCCCGTCCTGTGCAGGCACGAAGTGGTAGAGCCGGAACTCCGGGAGGTTGAGCACGACCCCGCGGCGCTCCGCGGCGGGCAGGATGTAGCGCGACGGCAGCAGGATCGGCGCGCTCTCGGCGGGCAGCCAGCGGTCGACATCGGGATTGGCGAGGACGATCTCGGTCTGGCCGAGATCGTGGCGGCGGGCGACGTCGAGCAGGGTCTCCTCGGCGCTGGCCGGAACCGTCTCGATGGCGCCGACGAGATCGTCGCCGTCCGGCGGCATGACGTAGCGCGTCTCCGCCGCGGCGGGCTGGGCGTGCGCGCACAGCCACGCGCAGAGGGCGATGCCAGTGGTGATGGGCGATAGCGCTTGTCGCATGCAGGGACCGGCAGGAGGAACGTTCGGCACGAGACCCGATTGGAGCAGAATCGGGCGCTTCCTGCGCGTGTCGGCACTCGACCTACGAGTGCTGTCCCTCAGTCGGACAGCACCGGTCGTCCGATACCGGCAGCGCGGGGGATGCGTACCGCGTAGGGTGCGAATTCGGGAGGAGGGCAAAGGATCACACAAAGGAGTGAGACCATGCCCCTGACATCTCCCATACGTTATCTCGCCCCGTTCGTCCTGCTGCTTTCCGCCTGCGGCGGCGGCGGTGGCGGAGGTTCGGCATCGCCGCCCGACGGCGGCGGCACGCCCGATCCGGCCGACGAGACCCCGGTTCAGATTCTCAGCCGCATCAACTGCAACGCCGCGGCCGAAGGCCCGGTGGCGGGTCCGCTCGATCAGGCGCAGGCCGCGCTCGTCGCCCAGACCGCGGAGAATCTGGGCAGCAACGCCCAGATCGGCGCGTCCGGCGAGGCCTTCGTCGTTGCGGTGTCGCGGCTGCTCGACCTCGTCGATGCGCTCGCCGCCAGCGGCAGCACGCTCGCCGCCGAGCAGGATCCGGAGGCGGCCGCGGCGGATCTGGCCGGTGCCAGCGACGCCGTGCAGTGCGCGCTGGTGGCGCTCGCCGATGCCGCGCAGGCCAGTCCGCTGGCGCAGGTTCCCGGCGTCGACGTGCTGCTCGAGCAGCTCGCCGACCTGGCACTGAGCTTCGACCCGCAGGATCCGGGCTTCGTCGGCACCGAAGGGCTCGAGGCGCTCACCGCCCAGCTCGCCGGGCTCGGGACGACCCTGTCGGACATGATCGCGACGGCCGCGGCCAATCCGCAGTACGGCGTTCCGGAGGAACTACAGGCGCTGGTCATGGTGCCCGCCGTACTGCTCGACGACATCGCAGCCGCGCTGATCTCGGTTGGCCAGCTCGACGGTCAGGCCTCCGCCGACAACCTGTCCGCGGCCATTACCGGTGTCCTGGGCGGCATCGCGTCGCTGGCGCCCGGAGACGCTGCGGTCGCGCCGCTGGCACAGGCCGAGGCCGCCATCAGCGAGGGCCTCGCGCAGCTGCTGGTGCCGCTGTTCGACGCCATATCGGGCCAGTTCGCGGCGGGCGGCATGCCGGCATCGAGCTTCTCCGACTTCATCGCCGGCGGCTTCACCGGCGCCGACACCGGCTTCCTGCAGGGCATCATCGCGGGCGGGGCAGCCAGCCCCGACGGCGCGGATCGCCCGTCGCTCGAGACCCTGCTGTCCGGCATTCCGGTGCTCGGCGACGTGCTCGCCCAGGTGCTGGGCGGCGGCGGTTTCGATACCGGCGGGCTCGAGGGCGCGCCGCTGATCGCCGAGCTGCTGGCGGGTGGCGAGGGCGGCCTGCCGAGCCTGCTGGAGGCGCTGCAGCTCGCCGCCGCGCAGCTGGAGGGCGCCGCCGGCTCCGGCGATGTGGCCTTCCCCACGGACGCCGCCGGATTGGCGACGCTGCTCGAGAGCCTGGCCGGCGACAACGCGCTGGCAACCGCGCTGGAGCAGCTCTTCGCGGCCCTCACGGGCGGTGGCGGCGGTCTCGCGGCGCTGCTCGCACCGCTCCTCGGCATTCTCGGCGCCTGACACGACTGCAAGCGTGGTTCTCCCGTTGGCGGTGCCCCTCGGGGCGCCGCCGTCTTTTACACTGGGTCCATGGAAATCACACTCGTGCTGGCCATGGATGAAGGCGGGCTCATCGGCGCGAACGGTGGTCTCCCCTGGCGACTTCCGGCCGACCTGAAGCACTTCCGCGGACTGACGATGGGGCGCACCATCGTCATGGGCCGAACCACCTGGGATTCGATCGGGCGACCGCTCGACGGGCGCGACAACTGGGTGCTGAGCCGCGATCCGGCCTTCGCTCCCGACGGTGCGCGGGTGTTCGACAACTTCGATGCCTTGCGCGCGGCAGCGCCGGACACGGGCCTCGCCGTCATCGGCGGCGCGCGCGTCTACGAGCAGTTCCTCCCGCACGCCACACGGATCGAGCTGACGCGCGTGCATGCGCGGCTCGACGGCGATACCCGCTTCCCCGACCCGGAGCTGGCCGACTGGCAGGCGGTGACCATGGCGCCGCATCAGCCGGACGAGCGCCACCGCCATCCCTATACCTTCATGAGTCTGGTGCGCCGGTGATCCGGCGCCTGCCCTGCTGGCTGCTGCTGTTCGGGCTGGGCTGGCCGCCGGCGGGCGCGACAGCGGCATGCGACGGGGACGGCGAACCGGTCCGCATCGAGCGCATCGCGTTCGAGGGCAACGAGGTCACGCAGCGCATCACCTTCCTGCGCGAGCTCGAGTTCGGCGAGGGGGACCTGGTGTGCCCGCGGGACATCGAACTGGCGCGCCAGGCCATCCTCGACCTGCGGCTGTTCCGCTCCGTGACCAGCGACGTTGCCACGCTGCCCTCCGGCAGCATCGTCGTGACCTACACCGTGCGCGAGCGCTGGTACCTGCTTCCCATCCCGCGGGTCGACGCCAGCAGCGATGCCGACTTCGGCTACGGCGTCAGCCTGTTCTGGAACAACATCGGCGGACTCAATCACCGCCTCAGCGTCAGCGGTGTGCGGCGCGAGCTGGAGGAGCGCACGCTCGACAACGAGACCATCATCGACGCGCGCTACGACTGGCGCCGCTTCCTGGGCAGCCGCAACAACCTGAGCCTGACCGCCCGAAACAGCAACGAGGCCGCGGTCGCCGGCGAGCGCCGCTACGAGGATCTCTCGACATCGCTCGGCATCGGATTGTCACGCCAGCTCACCCGCCGTCAGACCGGGCAGGGGTGGTCGCTGAGCACCTCGCTCTACTGGCAGCACGGTCGCAACGAGGGCGTCGAGGCACCACCCGACGAGGGCGTGCTCACACTGGCCAGCGTCGGCCTGGGCTATCGCGACGTGCACTCGTCGGTCTACAGCGAGCGCGGCATCTCCGCCAGCGTGGCGGTCAGCGCCCAGGTGCCCGGCGTATCGGACTACAACCAGTCGGCGCTGAGCGGGCGCATCGCGCGCTATCTGCCGGTCGGAGAGCGTGCGCATCAGAGTGTGCACCTCCACGCACAGGGCGCTACCTATCACGGCGGTCCGCAGGGGCGGCGCAGCGACGCCTACGAACTGGGAGGGGCCGGCAATCTGCGTGGCTACGAGGACGAGTTCGCCGAGGGCGACACCTACTGGTATGCAGCCGCCGAGTATCTGCGCCCGCTGTACTGGGACTGGCTGCGCGGTCTCGTGGTACTCGAGGCCGGTCAGGTGCATCGTGCCAACTTTCCGGAGCGCGAGAAGGACCTCATGCTGAGCCTCGGCGTCGGCCTCCGCATGCGCCTCACCTGGTTCGTCGACGCCGAGGTCGAGATCGGGGTGGCCTATCCGCTGCTCGACGGAGACGGCGCGCGCGGCTTCTTCGGCGGCAGCAGCTAGCGCGGATGCGTCCGCCTCACCCGCCGGTGCGTCCCCGTGGTACAACTGCGAGCTTCTCAATCATACGGACCCAGCCTTCATGAGCGATACGAAGACCGCCTTCGAGCAGGCCCAGAAAGACGTCAAGACGCTGACCGAGCGTCCGAGCAACGATGACCTGCTGACGCTGTACGCGCACTTCAAGCAGGGCACCGATGGCGACGTTTCCGGCAAGCGCCCCGGCATGCTGGACATGGTCGGCCGCGCCAAGTACGACGCCTGGGCCGGCCTCAAGGGCATGAGTTCCGAGGACGCCATGCAGAAGTACATCGCCAAGGTGAACGAGCTGCTCGGACGCTGACCCGCATCGCAACTCTCCCCGGCAGTCGCGGCTCTGCTGGGTGATAGGGGACAGTATACTTATTTCCGGCGTTACGCACCCGATCACTTCTCCGCATCGCGGAAATAAGTATACTGTCCCCTTTTCCGGGTGGGGTGGCGCCTCCTTTCCGGAGCGGCTTGAGCGTCGCCCGATGAGCGCGTCATCGTTCGCGACGCCGTCCCGATTCCCGGGAGGTCGCGCGCCGTCTGCGTCCGGCGGCGGACGCCCCCTCCTAACCGGCAGTGGCCTGGCGCCCGACCCAGTCGCGCGCGAACTGGGCGGCGACGCGGCCCGAGCGCGAGGCGCGCTGCAGCGCCCAGCGAAGCGCGGCGGCTTCGGCGTCGGCGCTCATGGCGCTCCCCAGCGCTTCCAGGTGGTGGCCGACCAGCTCCAGGTAGCGCCGCTGGTCGAAGGGCGGGAAGGACAGCCACAGCCCGAAGCGCTCCGACAGCGAGATCTTCTCCTCGACCGTCTCGCCGGGATGCAGCTCGCCGTCCTCCCAGTGATACTCCGCGTTCTCGGACTGGAACTCGGGCATCAGGTGCCGGCGGTTGGAGGTGGCGACGATCAGCACGTTGTCGGGCGGCGCCTCGATGCCGCCGTCCAGCGCCGTCTTGAGCGCGGTCAGCGCGCGGTCGCCCGGCGTTACCGAGAAGTCGTCGACGTAGATCAGGAAGCGCTGGGGCCTGCCACGCAGCGGCGTCACGATGTCCGGCAGTTCCACGAGGTCGTGCGGCGACACCGCCACCAGCCGCAGGCCCTGCTCGCCGAATGCGGGCAGCAGCGCCTTCACCAGCGAGGACTTGCCGGTGCCGCGGGCGCCGGTGAGCAGGGCGTGATTGGCCGGACGGCCCTCGACGAACTGGCGCGTGTTCTGCGTCAGCGCGGCCTTCTGGCGGTCGATGCCCAGCAGGCCGTCCAGCTGCACGTCGTGGACGTCGGTGACCGGCTCGAGTCGCCCACCGCGCCAGCGGTAGGCAGGAGTGTCGGGCATGGCCTGCGGGGCGCTGTCTTCAAGCATCGGGCGGCTTCGCGGATGGTGAGCCCACGATTATCGCGCGCTGCCGGGCGATGCGTCTCGGCTCAGGCCTCGGCGTCCTCGGGGCGATCGGTGTGCCGCTGGGCGGCGTCGTGGCTGCTGCGCACGTCCTCGGCGAACAGGCGTTGCAGTTCCTCGGCGGCATCGATGGTGGTGCGGCGGTAGGCCTCGGCGTCGCGCCATACCGCGGCCTGGCGCTGAAGCGTGTGGGCGTCGTGCTCGCGGAAGCGCGTCACCGAGCGGGCCGCCTCTTCCTCGTCGAGACCGAGCTCGCGCAGCAGCGCACGCGCCATGCGCAGGCTCGAGTAGAGGGTGTCGCGCAGCACGAAGGTGACACCGCGCTCGCGCAGCCAGAGTTCGTGATGGCGATTGGTGGCGCGCGCGATGATGGGCAGGTCGGGCGCCATCGCGCGCACCTGCTCGACGATCCGGAGCGAGGTCTCGACATCGCCGGTGGCGACCACGATGGCGCGCGCCTTGGCGACGCCGGCCGCGCGCAGCACCTCGGGGCGGGAGGCGTCGCCGTAGTAGATGCGATTGCCGAACTGGCGCACGAAGTCGACGTGGTCGGGGTTGATCTCCAGCGCCGTGAAGGGGATCCGGCGCATGGCGAGCACGCGCGCGATGATCTGGCCGACCCGCCCGAAGCCGGCAACGATGACGGGCGGGTCTTCCTGGTCGATGGGGTCAAAGGGCCGGCCGCCGGGCTCGTCGTGGATCAGCCGCTCGCCCAGCGCCACCAGCAGCGGGGTCAGCGCCATCGACAGGCTGACCACCAGCACGGCGCGCTCGGCGAGCGCGGCGTCGGTGATGCCGCCGGCCACTCCCGCGGTGAGCAGCACGAAGGCGAACTCGCCGCCCTGTGACAGCACCAGCGCCGTGCGCACGGCCTCCCGGCCCGAGAGGCCGTGCAGCCGCGAGAGGGGCAGCAGGATCAATGCCTTGACCGCCACCAGCGCCAGTGTCAGGGCCACGATCACGAGTGGTTCCGCGGCCAGCAGCGGCAGGTTCACGGTCATGCCAACGGCCATGAAGAACAGACCCAGCAGCAGCCCCTTGAAGGGGTTGACGTCGGCCTCGAGCTGGTGCCGGTACTCCGAGTCGGCGACCATCATGCCGGCCACGAAGGCGCCCAGGCCCATCGAGAGGCCGGCCCGGTCGAATGCCACCGCGGCGCCCATCACCAGCGTCAGAGCCGCCGCCGTGAACAGCTCGTGGATGCCGGTGCCGGCGATGAAGCGCAGCAGCGGCCGCAGCAGGAAGCGCGCCGCGGTCGCGCCGATCACCACCGCGAGCAGCCACTCCCACTGCGGCGTGGCACCGGCACCGTTGCCGAGCAGCGAGATCAGCACCAGGCCGGGAATGACCGCGATGTCCTGCAGCAGCAGCGTCCCGAACGCGGCGCGGCCGTGCGGATGGTGCAGGCGCCGGTTCTCGCCCAGCAGCTGCAGCACGAAGGCGGTACTCGACAGCGCCAGCGCAAAGCCCAGCAGCAGTGCGCTGCCGCCTTCGATGCCCGCCAGCATCAGGCCCCCGGCGATCACCAGTGTCGTCAGCACGACCTGCAGCGAGCCCAGGCCGAACACCAGCCGGCGCATGACCCAGAGGCGGCGCGGCTGCAGCTCCAGACCGATGATGAAGAGCAGCAGGACGACGCCGATCTCGGCGAAGTGCAGCACGCCCTCGGCGTCCCAGCGCGCCAGTGGCTCGAGCTGGCCGAGCAGCAGCCCCGCGACCAGATAGCCCAGCACCGAGCTCATGCCGAGCCGCTTGCACAGCGGCACCACGACCACCGCAGCGGCGAGGAACACGAGAGCGGCGGTCAGGATGCTCACGAAGCGCCTACGCTCCGGGCAGCGGAATGCGCTCGTGCTCGCCCGGCACCCGCGGGAAGCGGTCCGCGGTCCAGTCGGCCCGGGCGCGCTCGATGCGCGCGGCGTCGCTGGCGACGAAGTTCCACCAGACCTCGCGTTGGCCCGGGCTAGCACCGCCGATGATCATGAGACGTGTCGCGGCGACGGCCTCGATGGTCGCGTGCGCTCCGGTGCGCAGGACCCCCATGCTGCCGGCCGCCAGCGTGCAGCCGCCGATGCGGGCCTCGCCGTCGACGACGAAGACCGCGACTTCGTCCGCCGGCGGCAGCTCGGCGCGCGCCCCGGCGGCCATGCGCGCGGCGACGTAGAGCGTGGCGATGGGCGTCTCGACCGGGCTGTGCCGGCCGTAGGCCGCGCCCATGAGCACGGTGCCGGTGATGCCGTCGGCCGCGAAGTCGGGCAGCTCCGTGGCGGCGACGTGCTGGAAGGCCGGCTCGCATTCCTGCAGGCCGTCGGGCAGTGCCATCCAGGTCTGGATGCCGTGCAGGCGGCTGCCCGCCGCCCGTGCGGCGTCAGGTGAACGCTCGGAGTGCACGATGCCGCGCCCGGCCGTCATCAGGTTCATCGCGCCGGGCTGGACGGGCTGCACGACGCCCAGCGAGTCGCGGTGCAGGATCTCGCCCTCGAACAGCCAGGTCACGGTCGACAGGCCGATGTGCGGATGCGGCCGCACATCGAGGCCGGTGCCGGCGGCGAAGTCGGCCGGGCCCATCTCGTCGAAGAAGATGAACGGTCCGACCATGCGGCGCTGCGGCGACGGCAGCACGCGCCGCACGCAGAATCCGCCGAGGTCGCGCTGCCGCGCGGCAATGACCAGCTCGACCGCGTCGTCGCGCCGCGCGCACTCCGGCGTCTCGGCCTGCATCCAGCTCATGGCGTGTTACTCCCGTTGCCCACCGTGATACTAGCCCGCATCGGGCCGGCTGCAACGCTTGCCGCGCGGTCGAGCGCGCGGCACCACGGCTTCAGGCCAGCTTGCGGTGCTGTGCGCGCCGGTTGACGCCGGGCTCGCTGCCGTTGCGGCGCCGGAAGTCGGCCTCGTAGTCCTGATAGTTGCCCTCGTGGAAGACGATCTCGCCGGAGTCCTCGAAGGCCAGGATGTGCGTGCTGACGCGGTCCAGGAACCAGCGATCGTGCGAGATCACCATGACGCTGCCCGGGAAGGCGAGCACGGCCTCCTCCAGCGCGCGCAGCGTCTCCACGTCGAGGTCGTTGGTGGGCTCGTCGAGCATCAGGAGGTTGCCGCCGGCGAGCAGCAGCTTGGCGAGGTGCACGCGGTTGCGCTCGCCGCCGGAGAGGTCCTTGACCCGCTTCTGCTGGTCGCCGCCCTTGAAGTTGAAGCGGCCGAGATAGGCGCGCGCGGGCATCTCGAAGGTGCCGGCCTTGATGATGTCGTTGCCGCCCGAGATCTCCTCGAACACGGTCTTGTCGCCGTCCAGCGTGTCGCGCGACTGGTTGACGTAGGCCAGCCGCACGGTCTCGCCGACCCGGACGGTGCCGCCGTCCGGCTGCTCCTCGCCGGTGATCATGCGGAACAGCGTGGTCTTGCCGCGTCCGTTGGCACCGATGATGCCGACGATGCCGCCGGGGGGCACGCGGAAGGAGAGCCCCTCGTAGAGCGTGCGATCGCCGTAGCGCTTGGCCACGTCGGTGGCCTCGACCACGACATCGCCCAGGCGCGGGCCCGGCGGGATGTAGATCTCCTGGGTTTCGGCGCGCTTCTGGAATTCCTGGCTCTGCATCTCCTCGAAGGCCTTGAGGCGCGCCTTCGACTTGCTCTGCCGGCCCTTGGCGTTGGAGCGCACCCATTCGAGCTCCTGCGCCATCGCCTTGCGGCGCGCATCGGCCTGTTTCTCCTCGTTGGCCAGGCGCTTCTCCTTCTGCTCCAGCCAGCTCGAGTAGTTGCCCTGCCAGGGAATGCCGTGGCCGCGGTCCAGCTCCAGGATCCAGCCGGCGACATTGTCGAGGAAGTAGCGGTCGTGGGTGACCGCCACCACGGTGCCGTCGAAGTCGTGCAGGAACTTCTCCAGCCACGCCACCGACTCGGCATCGAGATGGTTGGTGGGCTCGTCCAGCAGCAGCATGTCCGGCTTCGACAGCAGCAGGCGGCAGAGCGCGACACGGCGGCGCTCGCCGCCGGACAGCGTGTCGACGGTGGCGTCCCAAGGCGGCAGGTTGAGCGCTTCGGCAGCCTTGTCGAGGATGACGTTGAGCTCCCATCCGTTGGCCGCGTCGATCTTCTCCTGCAGCGCGGACTGCTTCTCGAGCAGCGCGTCGAAGTCGGCGTCCGGGTTCTCGAACTCCTTCGTGACGGCATCGAACTCGGCCAGCCACTGCGCCAGCTCGCCGACGCCGTCCATGACATTGCCGCGCACGTCCTTGTCGGCGTCGAGCTGCGGCTCCTGCGGCAGATAGCCGATCTTGATGCCGGGCTGCGGCCGCGCTTCGCCGTGGTACTCCTTGTCGATGCCGGCCATGATGCGCAGCAGGGTCGACTTGCCGGCGCCGTTGTAGCCCAGCACGCCGATCTTGGCGCCGGGGAAGAAGGACAGCGAGATGTCGCGCAGGATCTCCTTGCGCGGCGGGATGGTCTTGCCAACCCGGTTCATGGTGTAGACGTACTGGCTCATCGGGTCCGGTCGCGGGCTCTTGAAGACGCGCAAGTGTAACGATGTGCGCGCCGCGGCGGCGTCATCCGCCGGGCGGCAAGCGGTCAGCTCTCGCCGGTGTAATCGTCGCGCCAGCTGTCGTCGTCGTCGCCGGTCTCGTAGTCATCGCGCCAGCTGTCGCCGTCGCCGCCGGTCTCGTAGTCGTCGCGCCAGCTGTCGTCGTCGCCGCCGGTCTCGTAGTCGTCCCGCCAGCTGTCGTCGCCGCCGCCGTCGTCGGCTTCGTCGTAGGCCTGCTCGCCGTAGTCCAGCGGCGGCACGCCGTCGTAGACCTTGTTGAGCCGTCGCTCGAGATAGATCGTTCGCAGCGCCACGTACTCGTCGACCTGCTGCTCCAGCAGACGGTCGGCGGAGAGCAGCCGCGCGCGGGTGTGTACGGCGCCGACGCCTGTGATGACCAGCTGTGCATCGGTGTCCAGCAGGCGTTCCGGCGTGCTGAAGCTGTCGGCGCCGCGCCCCAGCAGGTCGCGGTTGGTGCTCGGCCCGAGCAGCGGCAGCATGATGTACCAGCCCTGACCGACGCCCCAGTAGCCCAGCGTCTGGCCGAAGTCCTCGTCGTTCTGCCGCAGGCCCACCGGCGTGGCGACGTCGATGAAGCCCACCAGCCCGGCCGTGGTGTTGATCAGGAAACGGCCGGTGTCGCGCCCCGCCTGCAGGAACTTGCCCTGCAGCAGCGCGTTGACGATGGTGACCGGATAGCCGAGGTTGGAGAGGAAGTTGCCGATGCCGGCCTGCACCGGAGCCGGCGTGACCGTGTCATAGCCCTTCGCGACGGGGCGCAGCACGTAGCGGTCGGCGGTGCGGTTGAAGCTGTAGATGCCGCGGTTGAGCGGCTCCAGCGGGTCGGCCGGCTCGTAGGCGGGCGTGTGCGCGCAGCCGCCGACCAGCGCGACCAGCAACGATGCGGCAAGCGTGCGACTGAGAGCAGCGATCATGTCTCGGAAGTGGCGGTGAGGAGCTCGCCGACGCCGAAGCACGCGATCAGGCTCTGCAGGTGCGCGGGCACACCCTGCAGGCGCAGCGGCTGACCCTTCCGGCGGCGGATCTCCAGCAATAGTGCCACTGCCGAGCTGTCGACGCGCTCGACGCCGGACAGATCCAGCACATCGTCGGCGCCGAGCGCCTCGGCGCGTGTCGCCAGGTCGGGTACCGTGTCGTGCGTCAGCGCGCCGGAGAGCTCCGCCATCGCCGGTCAGTCGCCGCCGGATGCGCCGGGCGCATCGGTGCTGATCTGGCCGGCTTCGAGCCGCTCGATCAGCTTGTCGAGCCCGTTCTCGCGGATGCGCTGATTGAACTGCGCGCGGAAGTTGGTGATCAGGCTGATGCCCTCGACGCTGATGTCGTAGATCAGCCAGTCGCTGTCCACCTGGTGCATGACGAAGCCCACCGGGATGGGGTCGCCTTCCTCGACCACGAGCCGGGTCTCGACGGTGACGCGCTCGGCGTCGTCGGCCGCCCGCAGCGGCAGGAACTCGGTCTCGACGGCACTGTTGTACTCCAGCATCGCGTCCGCGTAGGTGCGCATGAGCGTGTCCTTGAACGCGGTCGCGAAACGGCGGCGCTGGTCCGGGCTCGCCCCGCGGGCGTGCCGGCCCAGCGTCAGCCGCGCGATGTACGGCATGTCGAAGTGCGGGACGATCTCGCGCTCGATCATGGCGTAGAACGCTTCGCTGTCGGAGCGGTAGGTCTCGGCGTTCTCGCTGATCAGCGAGCGCACCGTGGAGACCGCGTCCTTGATGACGACATCGGGCGCCTTGGTCGCGCTCTGGTCGCCGGCCGCATCGGCGTCCTGCGCGGCGGCCCCGGTGCTCATGCCGAACGGTACGGCGGCGGCGAGCAGCAGCGCCAGCGCACGGATGGAAAGCGGGTTGTTCCGGAACATGATGATCAATCCTTCTGGGTCATGGATTCGAGGACCCGGCCGACCAGATTCTCCAGCACCAGGGCATCCTGGGTCAGCGGCAGTCGGTCGCCGTCGGCGAGCGATTCCATCGCGCCGCCGGGTTCGATGCCGACGTACTGCTCGCCGAGCAGGCCGCTGGTCAGGATGCTGGCACCGCTGTCGGCGGGCAGGTTGTCGTAGTCGGGCGAAATGTTCATGTGCACGCGTGCCCGGAAGGTCTGCGGGTCGATGCGGATGGCGCTGACGCGGCCGATGCGCACGCCCGACAGGGTGACCGCCGAGCCCGTCCGGAGCCCGCCGATGTTGTCGAAGTCCGCGGTGATCTCGTAGCCGCCCTCGGGGTCGCCGCCGTCAAGACCCGCCACGCGGAAGGTCAGCAGGAACACGGCCGCCACGGCGAGCACGAAGAAGAGTCCGACCATGATCTCGATTGCGCGGGATGGCATTGCGTCTACCTCAGGCGGCGAACATGACCGCGGTCAGGATGAAGTCGAGGCCGAGAACGGCCAGCGAGGACAGCACCACCGTGGTGGTGGTCGCGCGCGACACGCCCTCGGCGGTGGCGTGGGCATGGTAGCCCTGATGCACGGCGATCCAGGCGATGACGGCGCCGAACACCACCGCCTTGATGGTGCTGTCGATCAGGTCGGCGGCGTCGACGCTGGAGCGGATCTGGCTCCAGTAGCTGCCGGCGTCCACGCCCAGCACCTCGACGCCGACCAGATGACCGCCGGCCACGCCCAGCGCCATGACGATGAAGATGACGTTGAGCATCGGCACCGCCAGCAGCAGCGACAGGAAGCGCGGCGCCACCACCCGCTTCACCGGGTCGACCGCCATCATCTCCATGCCCGGGAGCTGATCGGTTGCGCGCATCAGCCCGAGCTCGGCGGTCACCGCCGAGCCGGCGCGGCCGGCCAGCAGCAGCGCGGTGAGCACCGGCCCGAGCTCGCGGATGATGACCAGCGCCACCGACACGCCGAGCGCGCTCTCGGCCGAGAACTGCACCAGCAGCCGGTAGCCCTGCAGCGCGAGCACCATGCCCACGAAGGCGCCGGCGATGACCACGATGGCCAATGACATCACGCCGCTGCTGTGCAGCTGCAGCGCCAGCTGTCGCGGCCGGAGCAGCGTGCCGGGCACGGCCACCAGCGTGCGCAGCAGGAACAGCACGGCCCGGCCCTGTCCGGCGAGCAGATCCAGCGGCCAGCGCAGCAGCGCGTTCACCGCTCCGCTCCCAGTAGCGCCTCGGCCAGCGTCGGCGCCGGGTAGTGGAAGGGCTCGGGACCGTCCGGCTGGCCGTCGAGGAACTGGCGCACTCGCGGGTCGGTGCTGTCACGGAGGGTTTCCGCGCTGCCCGCCGCGCGCAGCCGGCCGTCGGAGATGACATAGGCATGATCGGCAATGGACAGCGTCTCGCCGACATCGTGCGACACCACCACCGAGGTGGTGCCGAGGGCGTCGTTGAGACGGCGGATCAGCCGCAGCAGCACGCCCATGGAGATGGGGTCCTGGCCTGTGAAGGGCTCGTCGTAGAGCACCAGCTCCGGGTCCAGCGCGATGGCGCGGGCCAGTGCCACGCGCCGCGCCATGCCGCCGGACAGCTCGGCCGGGAACAGCCCCGCCGCGCCACGCAGCCCCACCGCCTCGAGCTTGAGCAGCACCTGATCGCGGATCAGTCGCTCGGGCAGGCGCGTGTGCTCGCGCAGCGGGAAGGCGACATTCTCGAACACGCTGAGGTCGGTGAGCAGCGCGCCGTGCTGGAACAGCATGCCCATGCGCTTGCGCATCGCGTACAGGCTGCGCCGGCCGGCGCGTCCGACGTCGGTGCCGTCGAAGGTGACGCTGCCGCCCTGGGCGCGGATCTGGCCGCCGATGATGCGCAGCAGGGTGGTCTTGCCGGTTCCCGACGGTCCCATGACCGCGGTGACCTTGCCGCGCGGGATGTCGATGTCGACATCGTCGAACAGCACGCGCCCCGGCTGCGCGTGGCGCAGGCCGCGGATGCGGACGAGGCTGTCGTCGGTTGCGGTCATCGGGCGGGCTCCGGAGTCACGCAGAGTCTGCCGTGGCGGGCTGAACCGGGGGTGAAACCCTGCCGCCGGCCGCGTCGCGGCCAAGGCAGCGCGCCAGCAGGCGTCCGGCCAGCGTCGCCCCGATGGCGTCCAGGTCGGTGGCGCCGCCCCGGGCGCGCATCGCGGTCATGGCCTGTCCCTGCATGCCGCAGGGATTGATGCGCGCGAAGGGCGAGAGGTCCATGTCGACGTTCAGCGCCAGGCCGTGGAAGGTGCAGCCGCGCCGCACGCGCAGTCCCAGCGACGCGATCTTGGCGCCGTCGGCGCAGTACACTCCGGGGGCGTCCTCGCGCGGTCGCGCGCCGGGCACGCCGTGCGTCGCCAGCGTGTCGACGATGGCGGCCTCGATGGCGCGCACCAGCGTGCGGATGCCGATGCCCAGCCGCGGCAGGTCGACCATCAGGTAGCCGACGATCTGGCCGGGGCCGTGGTAGGTGACCTGACCGCCACGGTCGCTCTGCACCAGCGGGATGTCGCCGAGATCGAGCAGATGCTCGGGGCGGCCGGCCTGGCCCTGGGTGAACACCGGCGGATGCTGCAGCAGCCAGATCTCGTCCGCGGTGGTCGCGTCGCGTGCATCGGTGAAGTCGCGCATGGCCGCGAAGCTGGCCTCGTAGGTGACGAAGCCGAAGCGGCGCACGATCGGCGCCGGCGCCTCCGCGGACTCGTTCATAGCGCCATGATCACTGCGGAATCAGCATTGATCGCGTCACGTACGGCGCTGATCTGCGCCATGCGGCTCGCGTGCAGGGTCAGTCGCAGGCACACGAAGTTGCCCTTGCTGGATGGCTGCCGCTCGGTGTCGAGGTGCACGCCGGCGGCGCGACTGCAGGCGTCGATGACGCGCTGCTCGGCGTCCGGATCGGGGCGCAGGAACACCTTGAAGGGCACGCTGCAGGGCAGCTCGTAGACCTCCTCGTCGGCGACCTCGCGCTGCAGGTCGCTGCGCTTCCTGTCGTGATCAGACGCCAAGACGGAGCCGCACCGCGTCGAAGAGTCGCTTGAAGATGCCGCCCTCGGGCACGTCGCCGGTGGCCACCAGCGGCTCCACCAGCAGGGTCTCGTCGTCGAGCGTGACCGTGAGCGTGCCCAGGCGCTCGCCGGCGGCGATCGGCGCGCGCAGCGGCGAGCGGATCTCGGCATCCAGCTTGATGGCGTCGGCGGCATCGCGGGGCACCGTCACGCTGAGCGCTTCGGCGACACCGATGGCGATCTCCGGCTGGGCACCGCCATAGATGGGCCGCTTCTGGACCTCCTCACCGGCGCCGAAGAGCGTCACCGTGTCGAAGAACCGATAGCCGTAGTTGAGCAGCGCGAGGCTGTCCTGGGTGCGCTGCGAGGGGCTCGGTGTGCCCAGCACCACCGAGATCAGGCGGCGGCCGTCGCGCACCGCGCTCGATGCCAGGCAGTAGCCGCTCTCGCTGGTGTAGCCGGTCTTCACGCCGTCGACGGTATCGTCGCGCCAGAGCAGGCGGTTGCGGTTGAACTGCCGGATCTCGTTGTAGGTGAATTCCTTCTCGGAGTAGATCGCGTAGCCGTCCGGAAAGTCCTTGATGTGGGCGTGGATCAGCTTGGCGATGTCGCGGGCGGTGCTGTAGTGCTGCTCCACCGGCATGCCCGAGGCGTTCTGGAAGCGCGAGTTGGTCATCCCGAGGCGCTTGGCGGTGGCGTTCATCATGCTCGCGAAGCCGGCCTCGCTGCCCGCCAGATGCTCGGCGATGGCCACGCTGGCGTCGTTGCCCGACTGCACGATCATGCCGTGCAGCAGCGCCTCCAGCGGCACCCTGGAACCCACCTCGATGAACATCCGCGACTGGCTCGAATCGATGCCCTGGCGCCAGGCCTTCTCCGAGATCAGGACCTCGTCGTCCATGGCGGCGCGGCCGGCGGCGATCTCCTCGAAGGCCACGTAGCTGGTCATCACCTTGGTGATGGAGGCCGGGCTGCGGCGCTGGTCGGCGTCGTGCTCCGCGATCACCTGGCCGGTTGCGGCATCCATGAGAATGTAGGCGTCCGCCTCCAGCGGCGGCGCCTCGGGCACCGAGCGGGCATTGCCGATCGCGGGCAGGGCGATCAGGAGAACGAGCAGCAGGCGGATTGAATGCATCGAATCGTCGTGGTCGGATCAGTGAACCATGATAGCGATTCCGCGCCCCGGAACAGGGCAGCGGTCTCGGCTCAGCGGTCCAGGTGGCGGGCCGGGATGTCGCGCGCCAGCAGCCACTGGCGCACGGCCTCGGCTGCCGCCGCGTCCTGCAGCGGGCCGACGCGGACCTCGTGCCGGGTTTCGGGACCGTCGGAGAGCAGATGGATGGAGACGTCGTTGAGCCCCATCTCGAGCAGCCGTTCGCGCCGCTCCACTGCGTGCACCGGGTCGCCGGTGGGCGACCACGCCGCGACGAAGGGCCCCGCGCCGCCGGGCGCGCCGGGCGTCGTTCCGTCCGGAACGAGCGCCTCGACCTCGACTTCCGCGCTGCCGTGCTGGATCACGCCGAGGCGCGCCGCGGCGGCGTAGGAGAGGTCGATGATGCGGTGGTCGTGGAAGGGGCCGCGATCGTTGACCCGCACTACCGCCGAGCGCCCGTTCTCCAGGTTGGTCACGCGCGCGAAGCTGGGCAGCGGCAGGGTCTTGTGCGCGGCGGTCATGGCGAACATGTCGTAGGCCTCGCCGCTGGAGGTGCGCCGCCCGTGGAACTTCTTGCCGTACCAGGATGCGCGGCCGCGCTCGCGGTAGCCCGCGGCGGTCTCGAGCACGTAGTAGCGCTTGCCGCGCACCTCGTAGCTGTCGGGATTGCCGTAGCGGCTGCGCGGCTCGTCGCGAACGCGGGCGTCGGGGGTGCTGGCGACATCGGGCGGGATCTCGCCGGCGGATGGCGCGCGATCCTGCTCGTGGGCCGGTGCCGGCGTGCCGTAGCGGTCCTCGGGCGTGGGCGCGGTGGTGGCGCACCCGGCGGCGAGCAGCGCGGCGGCGATGGCGGCGGAGAGGCGTGCGCTCATGGCGTGAACCGCCCGGCGGCATGATCGGTGGCGCGCGAGATGCCCTCGGCCAGCTCGCCGACCGCCATCGCGTAGTAGACGCGCGGGTTGTAGCGCATCACGGCGTAGAAGTTGGTCAGCGCGATGCGGAAGGCGCGACCGGCGTCGAGCTGGAGCGCGAGCAGACCGGCCGGTGTCGTGTCGGCGACACTCGCCGTGGGTTTCGCGCCGAGAGCGGCGAGCGCGCCGATCGAGCTGTTCGGGCTGCGCGTGTTGAAGTCGGTGGCGTCCGCGCGCACGCGGAACTCGCGCGGCGCCAGCACCATGGGTTCGCCGCGGCGCCAGGCGGTATCCGGGTCGTAGGCCACCAGATAGCGCGCCACCGAGCCGATGGCATCGGCCGCGGACCAGAGGTCGGTGTCGCCGTCGCCGTCGAAGTCGACCGCCAGACGGCGATAGTTGCTGGGCATGAACTGGGCCCAGCCCATGGCGCCGGCATAGGAGCCTACCGGCTCGGTGGGGTCCATGCCGGTCTCGCGCGTCAGCGCGAAGAAGGCGGCCAGCTCGGAGAGGAAGAAGCGCGATCGGGTGGGGTGATCGAAGCCCTGCGTGGCGAGGGCATCGAGCACGCGCGTGGTGCCGACGAAGCCGCCGTAGCGGGTCTCCACGCCCAGGATCGCGGTGATCAGCTCGGGCGGTACGCCGTACTCGGCCTCGGCGCGCGCCAGCGTCCCGGCGTGATCGCGCATGAAGGCGACGCCGCGCGCGACCATGCTGTCGGTCACGTGCAGGCCGCGGTACTCGCTCCAGGTGCGGGTGCGCTCGGGCGCGTTGCGCTCCTGGCGGATCAGTTCCGGCAGGCGCTCGGCATCGGCGAGCGTCCGGCGCACCACGGCCAGATCGGTGGCGTCGAAGCCGTAGTCGTCGCGCAGGGTCTCCAGCAGCGCTGGCAGTCGGGCGTGCTCGGCGTAGCCGCTTCCGGCGGGTGCGGCGGCGCCGACCGTGCAACCGGCCACGGCGAGGGCGACGAGAACGCGGGCGATTCGGATCATGCGATCAGCTGGGGACGAGCTTGCGGTGCGTCTGGATGGACATGAGTATGCCGAAGCCGGCGAGCAGACTGACCACCGAGGTGCCACCGAAGCTCATCAACGGCAGCGGCACACCCACCACCGGCAGCAGACCGCACACCATGCCGACGTTGATGAAGACATAGAGGAAGAAGATGATGCCGAGGCTGCCGCCGAGCAGGCGCTGGAAGGTCTCCTGGCCGCGCAGCGCGATCACCAGGCAGCGGCTTGTCACGGCCAGATACAGCAGGATCAGCAGCATGGCGCCGAGCAGCCCGGTCTCCTCCGCGAAGGCCGCGAAGATGAAGTCGGTATGCGATTCGGGCAGGAAATCCAGGCTGGCCTGGGTGCCTTCGCCCCAGCCCTTGCCGACCACGCCGCCCGAGCCGATGGCGATCTTCGACTGGGTGATGTGATAGCCGGCACCCAGCGGGTCGCGTTCCGGACTGAGGAAGGTGAGGACGCGCGAGCGCTGGTAGTCGTGCATGTTGAACCACAGGATCGGCAGCGCCGCGGCCACCGTCGCCGCGAAGCCGCCGATCCAGCGCCAGCGCAGACCGCCCAGATAGAGCGTGATGAGGCCGGTCATGCCGATCATCAGCGAGGTGCCCAGGTCGGGCTGCACCATCACCATGCCCACCGGCAGCGCGATGATGAGCAGCACCACCGGCAACCGGCGCACGCCCGGCGCCACGCCGGTGGTGTGCAGGTAGGTGGCCACCGCCATCGGCATGGCGAGCTTCATGAGCTCGGATGGCTGGAAGCGCACCACGCCGAGATCCAGCCAGCGCTGGGCCCCCTTCGAGGCATCGCCGAGCAGCAGCACCAGCGCGAGCAGCAGGACGGTCACCGTATAGAACGCAGGTGCAGCGGCGCGATAGCCGTCGGGCGGGATGCGGGCGCACACCACCAGCACCACCAGGCCCAGTCCCAGGCGCTTGGTCTGGCTCCAGACTGCACCGGCATCCTGGCCGGTGGCGCTGTACAGCGTCGCCAGACTGACCGCCATGAGCAGCAGGATCAGGCCCAGCAGCGGGCCGTCGAGATGCTGGCGCGGGAAGAAGCCCGGTACCGAACTGCCCTCGCGGCCGCTCTCGGCGCTCAGCGGGTTCATGGCGTCGTCTCCTGCGGGGGCAGCTCGGGGGCCACCACTGCCGCCTGGTCGATGAGCCAGGCATCGAGCACCTCCCGGCCGATGGGGGCTGCCGCCGAGCTGCCGCTGCCGCCGTGCTCGACCAGCACCGCGATGACGATGCGCGGATCGTCCGCCGGCGCGTAGGCCGTGAACAGCGCGTGGTCGCGCAGGCGCTTCGGCACATCCTCGGCGTCGGGTGCGGCCTCCTCCTGCGCCAGGCCGGCGACCTGCGACGTGCCGGTCTTGCCGGCGATGGTGTAGGCGGCGTCGCGGCCGCTGCGGTGGGCGGTACCGCCGACGCTGTGCATGGTCGCCACCATGCCGTCCTCCACCGCCTGCCAGTGCCCCTCGTCCGCCACCGGCACCTCGGGGAGCGCTTCCTGCGGCTGCGCCACCGTGCGGCCCTCGGCGACGCGTTCCACCGCCTTCAGCACGTGCGGCCGCATGCCGCCGCCGCGGGTGGCGACGCGCGCGGTCATGGCCGCGATCTGCAGCGGGGTCATCGTCATGTAGCCCTGACCGATGCCGATGTTGAGCGTTTCGCCCGGGAACCAGACCTCGCCCCGCGCGGCGCGCTTCCACGCCCGCGACGGCGCGATGCCCGCGCGCTCTCCGGGCAGATCGATGCCGGTGTCCTGCCCGAGCCCGAACCAGCCCAGCATGCGCTCGATGCGGTCGATGCCGAGCTCGTGCGCCAGATGGTAGTAGTACACGTCGCAGGATTCCGCGATGGCGCGTTCGAGGTCCACCCAGCCGTGGCCCTGGCGCTTCCAGTCGCGGAAGCGGCGGGTGACGTTGGGCAGCTCGTAGTGGCCGGGACAGTAGACCCGCTGATGCGCCCCCACGACGTGCTCCTCCAGGCCGATCAGGCCCATCATGGGCTTGATGGTCGAGCCCGGTGGGTAGGTGCCGGCGAGCGCGCGGTTGAACAGCGGACGCCGCGGGTCGCTGTTGAGCGCGTTGTAGCGTTCGTGCGAGATGCCGTCCACGAAGTAGCGCGGCTCGAAGGCCGGGCGCGAGACCAGCGCCAGCACCTCGCCGTTGCGCGGATCCATGGCCACGATCGCACCCTCGAGCCCTTCCAGCGCCGCCTCGGCGACCTTCTGCAGGCGCGCGTCCACGGTCAGATGCAGGTTGGCGCCGGGTTCGCCGGGGCGGTACTCGAGATCGCGCAGCGGCCGCCCGGTGGCGTTGGTCTCGACGATCTTGGCGCCGGTGCTGCCGTGCAGCAGTTCCTCGTATTCGCGCTCGACGCCGGTCTTGCCGATGTGCGTGGTGCCGCGATAGTCGGCGGCATTGAAGGTCTGCAGGTCGCGCTCGGTGACGCCGCCGACGTAGCCCACGAGATGGGCCATGGACGCGCCCAGCGGGTACTCGCGGGTGAGGCCGGCGCGTACGTCCACGCCCGGGAACTCGTGCCGGTTGACCTGGAAGCGTGCCACCTCCTCGAAGCTCAGCCGGGTCCGGATGGGCACGCCGCGGTAGCGCGGCGTGCGTGCCAGGCGCTCGCGGAAGCGGTCGATGTCGGCCTGCGAGATGCTCACGATCTCGCCGAGGCGGTCGAGGGTGGCGTCGATGTCCCGGACCTGCTCGGGAACCAGTTCGAGCACGTAGGCCGGACTGTTCTGCGCCAGCACCACGCCGTTGCGGTCGAAGATGAGGCCGCGCACCGGCGGTACCGTGACCAGCCGCATGCGGTTGTCGTTGGAGCGGGTCGATAGCTGCTCGTGCTGCAGCACCTGCAGATCGAAGGCGCGCCATATCAGGAGCAGACTCAGCGCGGTGCAGCCCAGGATCGCGACGAAGACGCGCGCGAAGAAGGTGCGCCGTTCCGCGTAGAGATCGCGAATGCGATCGAAATTCCCCACGTCAGCCCGGTCGGTTGCTGTCCGGGCGCGGCTGCAGCAGCAGCACCGCCAGCGGCCAGAGCAGGGTCGAAAGCAGGATCGGCCACCAGTGCGCCGATGCGTCGCTGTGCTCGCCGGTGATGCCGTCGAGCAGCGTCAGCAGCGCCGCGTGGAGCACGAACAGGCCGATCGCCGCCAGGGCCGACTGCCACAGCGGCAGGGCGCGCAGCGGCGCGCGCCACTGGACGACGATGGCCAGCGGGATCAGCAGCGCGACGCCGTGCAGCCCCAGGGTCACGCCGCGCGCGGCGTCCAGCAGCAGGGCGGCGAGGAACGCCCCCGGCAGTGCCACTTCGTGGCCACGCTGCAGGGTCCATGCCGACAGCACCAGCAGCAGCCAGGCCGGACGGAACGGCAGCAGCGGCTCGGGCAGTGGCAGCAGCATGAGCAGCAGCGCGGCGGCCATCAGGCCGAGCATCAGCAGGCTGTCGCGCAGGAGCGTCATTCGGTGGCCTCCGCCGATTCGGCCGCCGTGTCATCCGTGCCGGTCGCGGCATCGGCAGCGGTGCCGCCATCGGGGTCGCCGTCGTCCGGCGACGCCGCGCCGTCGGCACCGGCGGTCGCCGGCGCCGCATCCGCGGCGGCATCGGCGGCTGCCTGCTCGTTCCACAGCAGCAGCACCTGCCGGCTCTGGTTGACGCGCGCCTCGGGCAGCGCGATGGCCTCCATGAAGCTGTCGCCCGGCTCGTAGCGCACTTCCTTGACGCGCGCCACCGGGTAGCCGGACGGGAAGCGCCCGCCCAGCGAGGACGAGACCAGCAGATCGTCGACGCGGATGTCGGCGTTGCCCGGCAGATACGGCAGCGACAGCGACTGGCCGTCGCCGCGTCCCACCGCGATGGTCTGCAGACCGGTGCGGTTGACCTCCACCGGAATGCCGTGGTCGGGGTCGGTCACCAGCAGCGCGCTCGCCGAGCGCGGGTGCACGCGCATGATCTGGCCGAGCACGCCGTTGGCGTCGATCACCGCCTGACCGCGGTAGACGCCGTGCTCGCTGCCGCGATTGAGCGTCAGGCGCTGCTGGTACGGGTCCTGGCTGGCGGCCAGGACCTCGGCGACCAGCGCGCGCGCTTCCAGCACCTCGGTGGACGACAGCAGCGCGCGCAGGCGGCGGTTCTCGGCCTCCAGGGCCTCGATGCGCTGAACCCGCGCCAGCAGGCGCAGGTGGGTGCGCTGGAGCTGCTCGAGGGCGCCCATCTCCTCGGCGCGCAGGTTCAGGAAGGTCACGAAGCGGTGCAGGCGGGCGGGCTGCTCGGCTGCCCACAGCAGCGGTTCCGCGGCGGTCATGGCCGCGCTGCGCAGCGGCGCGAGGCGGTCGGTGCGGGCGTCGAAGGCGAGCATGGCCGCGCTCAGCATCAGCAACGCGAGAGCGCGTCGGCTCCCCGTTCCGTTGCGTTGAAAGAGCGGGCGTCGCGGTCGACTGAGCGTGTTCAAGGCATCGAGTGGGCTACAGCGGGCGGCGGGCCGCCGGGTGCCACGAGCATACGGCGGCAGCGCCGGTCGTCAACACGGCCGCCGCAGCGAGCCGGATGCAGTTACTCGGGCGTCAGGAATTCGCCCTGACGGTCGAGCATGTCGAGCAGCAGGCCGCCGCCGCGCGCCACGCAGGTGAGCGGATCGTCGGCGACGATCACCGGCAGGCCGGTTTCCTCGGAGAGCAGCTTGTCCAGATCGCGCAGCAGCGCGCCGCCGCCGGTCAGGACGATGCCGCGCTCGGCGATGTCGGCGCCCAGCTCGGGCGGCGTCTTCTCCAGCGCCTTCTTGACCGCCGCGACGATGCCGGTGAGCGGCTCCTGCAGCGCGTCGAGGACCTCGTTGGAGTTCATCGTGAAGGTGCGCGGCACGCCGGCGGCGGCGTGGCGGCCGACGATCTCGATCTCCTGCACCTCGTGGCCCGGGAAGGCGGTGCCGATCTTGATCTTGATGCGCTCGGCGGTGGGCTCGGCGACGTGCATGTTGTACTGCCGCCGGACGTAATTCATGATCGCCTCGTCGAACTTGTCGCCGCCGATGCGCACGCTTTCGGCGAAGACGATGCCGTTGAGGCTGATGATGCCGACCTCGGAGGTGCCGCCGCCGATGTCCAGCACCATCGAGCCGCGTGCCTCGCCGATGGGGATGCCGGCGCCCAGCGCCGCCGCCACCGGTTCCTCGATGACGAACACCTTGCGCGCGCCGGCATTCTCCACCGACTCGCGGATGGCGCGGCGCTCGACCTGCGTCGAGCCGTGCGGCACGCACACCACGACGCGCGTCATCGGCCGCAGCATGCGGCCGCGCTGCACCTTGCGGATGAAGTGCTGCAGCATCTTCTCCGTGACGGTGAAGTCGGCGATGACGCCGTCGCGCAGCGGGCGCACGGTGGAGATGTTCCCGGGCGTGCGGCCGAGCATTTCCTTGGCGTCCGTGCCGACGGCCTCGACGCGCTTGCGCCCGCCGGCCTCGGTGCGGATGGCCACCACCGAGGGCTCGTTGAGGACAATGCCCTCATCCCGGGCATAGACCAGCGTATTTGCCGTGCCCAGGTCGATGGACAGGTCGTTGATGAAGAGGCGGCGAAATGCGTCGAGCATCAGTTACGTGGCACGAATGAGGAATGGTGGTGGACAGGTAGGCCGCGACGGCCATCTCGAGCCGTTCCCCGGGCCGTCCCCCGGGCGGCGGTCCGCCTGCACAAGAGCTAAGATATGCCGATCATCATAATGTATTTTCCCGCTTCCGCCCGCTGCGCCGGCGCCATCCCGGCACCCTGCCGGTGCACGGGCCTGCACGCATACGAGGCAGCATGAGTCTGACCACCGATCAGATCCGCCACGTCGCGCATCTCGCGCGCCTGGGCATCGACGAATCGCGCCTGGAGGGGCTGGGCACCGAGCTCGACGCCATCATCGGCATGGTGGACGCGCTGCGCGCCGCCGACACCGACGGCGTGACGCCCATGGCGCATCCCGTCGACATGCCCCAGCGCGGCCGCGAGGACGCGGTCACCGAGAGCGACCAGCGCGAGCGCTATCAGGCGATCGCTCCCGAGGCCGTCGACGGCCTCTACCGCGTGCCGCGCGTCATCGAATAAACCCCGGGGTCCCCATGCATACGCAATCCCTGGCCGCGCTCGCCGAAGGCCTGCGCCGCCGCGACTTTTCCAGCCGCGAGCTGACCGAGCACTTCCTCGGCCGCATCGACAAGCTCGACGGCGAGCTCAACAGCTACGTCACCGTCACCGCCGAGCGCGCCCTCGAGCAGGCCGCGGCCGCCGATGCGCGCCTGGACAAGGGCGAGGGCGGGCCGCTGACCGGCATCCCGCTGGCCCACAAGGACCTGTTCTGCACCCAGGGCGTGCGCACCGCCTGCGGCTCGAGGATGCTCGACAACTTCATCGCGCCCTACGACGCCCACATCGTCGAGCTGCTCGATGCCGCCGGCATGGTGACGCTGGGCAAGGTGAACATGGACGAGTTCGCCATGGGCTCGTCCACCGAGACCAGCTTCTACGGCCCCACTAAGAACCCGTGGGACACCGCGCGCGTGCCCGGCGGCTCCTCGGGCGGCAGCGTGGCCGCAGTGGCGGCCGGTCTGGCGCCGGTGGCCACCGCCACCGACACCGGCGGTTCCATCCGCCAGCCCGCCGCGCTCACCGGCCTGACCGGCATCAAGCCGACCTACGGCCGCGTCTCGCGCTACGGCATGGTGGCGTTCGCGTCCTCACTGGACCAGGCCGGCGTGGTGGCGCATTCGGCCGCCGATGCGGCGCTGGTGCTGCAGGCCATGTCCGGCTTCGACCCGCGCGACTCGACCTGCGTCGAGCGGCCGGTGGACGACTACGCCGGCGCGCTGGACCAGCCGGTGGCGGGGCTGCGCGTGGGCCTGCCAGCGGAGTACTTCGCGGAGGGCCTCGACCCGGCCGTGCGCGCGGCCGTGGAGGCCGCCGCCGCCGAGCTGGAGAAGCTCGGCGCCACGCTGGTGCCCATCCAGCTGCCCAATTCGCCGCTGTCGGTGCCGACCTACTACGTGGTCGCGCCCGCCGAGGCCTCCAGCAACCTGTCGCGCTACGACGGCGTGCGCTACGGCTATCGCTGCGCGGACCCGGCCAATCTCGAGGACCTCTACAAGCGCTCGCGCGGCGAGGGCTTCGGCGACGAGGTGCAGCGCCGCATCATGATCGGCACCTACGTGCTGTCGCACGGCTACTACGATGCCTACTACCTGCAGGCGCAGAAGGTGCGGCAGCTGATCGCCGACGACTTCCGCAAGGCCTTCGAGCAGGTCGACGTCATCCTCGGGCCGACCACGCAGGGCACCGCCTTCGGCATCGGCGAGCAGACCGATGATCCGGTGACCATGTACCTCAACGACATCTACACCATCGCCGCGAATCTGGCCGGCCTGCCGGCGCTGTCGATGCCGTGCGGCATGCTCGACGGACTGCCGGTGGGCGCGCAGCTCATCGGCAAGCACTTCGACGAGGGGCGTCTGCTGGCCTCGGCACACGCCTACCAGCAGGCGACGGACTGGCACACGCGTTTCCCCGGGGCTTTCGCATGAACGACACCGCCTTTGCGATGCCGGAGGGCTGGGAGGCCGTCATCGGCCTCGAAGTCCACTGTCAGCTCTCCACCCGATCCAAGATCTTCTCGGGCGCCTCGACCGCCTACGGCGCGTCGCCCAATGCCCAGGCCTCGGCCATCGACCTCGGCATGCCGGGCGTGCTGCCGGTGCTCAACCGCGAGGCGCTGCGCATGGCCGTGATGTTCGGCCTGTCGGTCGATGCCGACATCGCGCCGGTGTGCGTGTTCGCGCGCAAGCACTACTTCTACCCGGACCTCCCCAAGGGCTACCAGATCTCGCAGTACGAGCTGCCGGTGGTCGCCAACGGCCACCTCGATGTCGAGCTGGGCGAGGCCACCAAGCGCATCGGCATCACCCGCGCGCACATGGAGGAGGATGCCGGCAAGTCTCTGCACGAGGGCTTCGTGGGCGCCTCCGGCATCGACCTCAACCGTGCCGGCACGCCGCTCATCGAGATCGTCTCCGAGCCGGACATCCGCACGCCCGCCGAGGCCGTCGCCTACCTCAAGAAGCTGCACCAGATCGTGGTCTACCTGGGCATCTGCGACGGCAACATGCAGGAAGGCTCCTTCCGCTGCGACGCCAACGTCTCGGTGCGCCGGGTCGGCACGGAGCAGTTCGGCACGCGGACCGAGACCAAGAACGTCAATTCCTTCCGCTACGTCGAGAAGGCCATCGCCCACGAGATCAACCGCCAGGTCGACGTGCTCGAGGGCGGCGGCAGCATCCAGCAGGAGACCCGCCTCTTCGATCCCGGCAGCGGCACCACGCGCGCCATGCGGAGCAAGGAGGACGCGCACGACTACCGCTACTTCCCGGATCCCGACCTGCTGCCGGTGCACTGTGACGCCGCCTTCATCGACGAGGCGCGCGCATCGCTGCCCGAGCTGCCAGTCGACAAGCGCGCCCGCTTCCAGGAGCAGTACGGCCTGTCGAAGTACGACGCCACCGTGCTCACCGGCGAGAAGCCGCTGGCCGACTTCTACGAAGCCATGGTCGATGCCGCCGGCGGCGAGGCCAAGCTGTGCGCCAACTGGGTCATCACCGACCTGCTGGGCGCGCTCAACAAGGCCGGCCTCGGCATCACCGAGTCGCCGGTGTCGGCGCCGCAGATGGCCGGGCTGGTGGCGCGCATCACCGACGAGACCATCTCCGGCAAGATCGCCAAGGAGGTCTTCGAGGCCATGATGGCCGGCGAGGGCGATGCCGACGCCATCATCGAGGCCAAGGGCCTTCGCCAGATCACCGACGACGGCGCCATCGCCGGGATCATCGACCAGGTCATCGCCGACAATCCCAACCAGTACGCGCAGTACAAGGGCGGCAAGGAGAAGCTGCTGGGCTTCTTCGTCGGTCAGGTCATGAAGGCCACCGGCGGCAAGGCGAATCCGGATGCGGTGAATCGGCTGCTCAAGGAGAAGCTGGGGCCGGCGGGCTGACACCACGTTGCCCTCTCCCCCGACGTCGGGGGAGAGGATTGGGGGAGGGGGTGCCGGCGCGAGCCGGCCGGTCGCTTGCGGCATCGCGTCGCGTGTGGCCCCCTCATCCCCGGCCCTTCTCCCCGCCGGGGAGAAGGGAGCCACGGCTGTACCGCCCTCGGTCGCGGCGCAGCGCCATTTCGTTGTCGATGATCACGCCATGCCCATCTCTCCCGAACAGGCCCCCGACGAGCACGTGACGCCGTTCCTGCTGCCGGAACACGGCGTGCGCGGCGCCATCCTGCGCGTATCCGCCGGCGTGGCATCGATGCTCGACAGCCAGGGGCAGCCGCCGGACGTGCGCCGTCTGCTCGGGCAGCTCTGCGCGGCGGCACCGTTGATGGCCGCGCATCTGAAGTTCGAGGGGCGCATGAGCCTGCAGATCCAGAGCAGCGATCAGCTGGCGCTGATGGTCGTGCAGACCGAGGACACCCTGCGCACCCGCGGCATGGCCCGGACCCGCGGCGAGGCGAGCGGCGACTTCGCCGAGCTGACCCGGGGCGGCGTGTTCGCCGTCACCATCGAGCCGCGCTCGGGACGCAGCTATCAGGCCCTGGTGCCGCTGGAGGCGCACCGCGCCGCCGAGGCGCTGGAAGGGTACTTCGCGCAAAGCGAGCAGCTGCCGACGCGCTTCGTGCTGGCCTGCGAGGGCGACACCATCGCCGGGCTGCTGCTGCAGCGCCTGCCGGAGACGCAGGCCGACGCCGGCTGGGAGCATGTCGGCGCGCTGATCGATACGGTCGAGGACACCGAGATCCTCGCGCAGAGCCCCGCCACCATGCTGCACCGGCTCTTCCATGCCGAGGCGCTGCAGCTCTACGGGCCGCTCCCCATGGAAGTGGCCTGCTCCTGCTCGCAGGCGCGCATCTCGCGCATGCTGCTGTCCCTGGGCGAAAAGGAAGTGCGCGACATCGTCGCCGAGCAGGGCAGCGTCACCGTGCACTGCGACTTCTGCGGCGCCGGCTATCACTACGATGCCGCGCAGGTGCAGGCGCTGTTCGCGGCCGAGAACGCCAGCGCCGACGACCAGCCGCCGCCGCCGGCCGGTCTGCACTAGGCGGTCCCGAGCTTTGCCGTGGTGCTCAAGTGCACGCGCTACTTCGAGTCAGTGCGCCTGCGGCCGGACCGCCTGGTGATTCGCGACGAATGGATTCGCCGCGTCGTGGCGTCACCGCAGCGCGAGCAGGTACAGGGCGACGGCCGCATTCGACGCTGGGCCGCGATTCCCGAAATGGAGGGGCGATACCTGCGGGTGGTATTGCTGGCAGATGGCGAGACCGTCCACAATGCATTCTTCGACCGCGGATTTACGCCATGAAGGTCCAGTACTTCGAAGACACGGACACCCTCTACATCGAGTTCCGTACCGGCGCAATTGTCGATACGCGGGACCTTGATGAGGATACGCTTCTGGATCTCGATGGCCGCGGAAATGTCTGCGCGATCACGGTCGAGCACGCCAGCCAGCGCACCGATGTGCACCGCCTGACGGTGGAGGGCATGGCGGCCTGACGGCGGCTACCCGCCGCCCAGCCGCACTGACAGATCCTCCACCGCCCGCGGCACGCCGGCGGCCACGTCGAAGGCGAAGCGCAGGGTCTGCTCGGTGGTTTCCTCCATGACGGTCGGGATCAGCCAGTACTCCGCGCGCAGCGCCTCGCGGCGCACGTCCAGCGTGATGTAGCCGCAGCGCGTGGCCTCGAACAGCTTGAGGTGCGGGTTGGTCAGGCGCAGCACGCCGGCGCCGCGCAGCAGCAGCTGTTCCAGCCATTCCTCGAGGTCGTCCGGGCGGGCCTCGGCCTCGCCGCCGGAGGAGATGCTCGGCGTCACGAACTCGACCCCGTGGCTGCCGCGCCCGCTCAGGCCGTCGTAGACCAGCGGATTGGCCGGGTCCGCGGCGATGTCGAAGGCCATGCTGGCGTGCACGTCGCCGGTCAGGAAGACGACGTTGTCCAGCCCCTCCATCATCGCCAGCACGCGCTCGCGGGCCGGTGCGTAGCCGTCCCACTGGTCCGGGTTGGCGTAGAGGCTCAGACCCAGCGCATCCGGCGTGCCCACCGCCAGCAGCGGCGCGAACACCACCTGGTTGCCGATCAACCGCCAGGCGCTGCTGCCGTTCGCGAAGTGATCGGACAGCCACGCTTCCTGCTCGGCGCCCAGGATGTGGCGCTCGGGGTCGGCGAAATCGCCGCTCTGCGTGAACAGCGGGCCGGCGTTGGGCTCGCCCTGCCGGTCGCGACCGATGCGACGGGTATCCAGCATCGCCAGGTCGGCGAGATTGCCGAAGCGGAAGGAGCGGTATATGCGCTCCGGAACCGCGGGGTCCGGGCTGCGGATGGGCATCCACTCCAGCGCGGCCTGCAGCGCGGCGGCCTTGCGGTCCGCGAAGGGGCCGTGCTCGGCGTCGTCGTGGTTCGACGGATCGGCGCCTTCGCGCCAGGTGCCGTCGCAGGTCTCGTGGTCGTCCCACACCCAGATCATCGGGTGGCGCGCGTGCACCGCCTGCAGCTCGGCGGTCTCGCGGTAGCAGGCGTATCGGCGCCGGTACTCGGGCAGGGCGACCAGCTCCACCGGCGGCTCGTGCCGGCGTACCGCGTTCTTGCGGTCGTTCTCGTAGATGTAGTCGCCGAGGTGGATGACCGCGGCGATGTCGTCCAGCTCCGCGACCCGGGCATAGGCGTTGTACAACCCGCGCGTGTAGTCGGCGCAGGTGACCACCGCGAAGCGCAGCGCATCCGGGTCGGCATCCGCCGCCGGCGCGGTGCGCGTGCGGCCCACCGGCGAGTGCACGCGGCCGGACGCGGTCTCGACCGTGAATCCGTACCAGTAGAAGCGGTCGGGCGCGAGGCCGCCCGCATCCACCTTCATCGTGTAGTCGCGCCCGGCGGCGGTGGCGGCCTCGCCCTCGGCGACGACATCGACCAGTCCCTCGTCGTGCGCCACCGTCCACCGCACCGCGAAGGGCGCGGTGGCCTCGGGCACGGTCACGCGCGTCCACAGGATCACCGCGTCCGGAAGCGGGTCGCCGGAGGCGACGCCGTGCGCGAAGGCGGCGGTCTCGGGCCGCGCCTGCGGGGTGCCGGGCTGCCCGCCCGGCGCTGCGGAATCGTCGCAGCCGGGCAGCAGGGGCACGGCGGCGAGCGCGCCCACGGAATGGACGAAGTGGCGTCGGGTCAGTGGCGGCGCCATGCGGCGGACTCCCTGGGATGCGCGGCACCGCGCGGAACATGAACAGAATACGGCACCCGCGTTGCAGTTCCCTTGCCACGGCGGCGCGACGGCCGGTCGTCGCCGGAACCGGCAGGTGGCGGCGCGCCTGCCCTTCCATCACCACCCTGTCACCGATTCCGGCTAGGCTGGCGCCAGAAGAACGAGGGGGAGGCCGCATCGATGCGGGCATTCGTGATGCTGGGGGTGACGGCGTGCCTTGCCGCGTGCGGCGACTCGGCGCCGGTCATGCATGCACCCGGACCCGAGCCGGCGCCGGGGGACAATCCGTCCGGCGTGCTCAACATCGCCCACCGCGGCTACTCGGCGGTGGCGCCCGAGAACACGCTGATCGCGGTCGAGCGCGCCATTGCCGCCGGCGCGGACTACATCGAGGTCGACGTGCAGATGGCCTCGGACGGCGTGATCGTCGTCATGCACGACACCTCCCTGGCCCGCACGACCAACGTCGAGGTGCAGCATCCGCTGCGCCCGCCCTGGCGCGTGGGGGCCTTCACCGCCGGGGCGATCACCGCGCTGGACGCCGGTACCTGGTTCACGCGGCGCCATCCGGGTGGCCCGGACTATCGCGGCGAGCCGGTGCCGACGCTGGCCGAAGTGCTCGCCGCGCTCGACGGGCGCGCCGGTCTGCTGCTGGAGGTCAAGAGTCCGTCGCTGTATCCGGGCATGGCGCCGGCCGTGGCCGACACGCTGAGCGACGCCGGCTGGGTGGTGGACGGCCGGGCGGTGCAGCCGCTGATCGTGCAGTCCTTCGATTGGGACTTCATGGCCGAGTACGCCAATCTGCATCCGGATGTCCCCAACGCGGTGCTCGGCGGCCCGCCCGGCAACGAGGATGAATGGCGCTTCCTCGCGTCCTTCACCGATTCGGTGAATCCGGGTCACGCGCGCGTCGATGCCGCGGTGGTCGAGGAGATCCACGACCGCGGCTTCGACATCAGTGTCTACACCGTCAACGACGCCGACCGCATGCGCGAGCTGGTCGGCTTCGGCGTGGACGGCATCATCTCGGACGAGGTCGAGCGCCTCGGTGCCGTACTGGCCGAGGCGCGGCCCGAGACCGCGTCGGCAACGGCCGACGCGCGCTGATGCCGCGCCGCGGCCGCATCGGGCGGCCGGCGGCGGAAGCCTGCGTCAGGCCGTGACGGCGGCGGCGCGATCGGCGGCGATCGCCTCGGCCTCGTCGCGCATGAAGCGGAACTCGCTGAAGTCGGGGTTCTGCATTTCGCGGCGGAAGCGGCGCGGCGCCCAGGGATAGATGTTGGGCACGCCGTTGCGATCGAGGTACCAGCTGTTGCAGCCGCCGGTGAACCAGATGGTGCCGCGCACGGCTCGGGCCATATCGGCGTTGTAGCGCTCGAAGGCATCCTGTCGCGGTGCCATTGCCACCGCTTCCCGGGCGCGCATCTCGTCCAGGCTCAGGATGAGGTTGTCGATCTGCTGCTCGCTGATCATGAACAGCGAGATGTTGCCCACCGGGCCGGTCGGTCCCTCCAGCATCCAGAAGTTGGGGAAGCCGGGCATGGTGGTGGCGCGGTGGGCGCGCGGGATGCCGTCCCACTGGCTGCCCAGCTCGACGCCGTTCTCGCCGATCACGCGCGTCGGCAGGATGAAGTTGCTGGCCTTGAAGCCGGTGGCGAGCACCAGCACGTCCAGCTCGTGCAGCGTGCCGTCGGCGGTGCGCACGCCGTCGGCCTCGATGCGGTCGATGCCGGCGGTCACCAGCTCGGCGTTGTCCTTCGATATCGCCGGATAGAAGGTCGAGCAGAAGATCATGCGCTTGCAGCCGGCCCGGTAGTCGGGGGTCAGCTTCGCGCGCAGCTCGGGGTCCGGCACGTTCCTGCGCAGGTTGCGCCGGCACATCCATGCCAGGTAGCGCAGCATCACCGGGCTGCCCAGCGTGGCGCGCACGAAGGTCTGGTCGATGGTGAAGGACACGCCGCGATAGGCCGCCCTGTTGAGCGCCGGAATGCGCCTGAGCAGCCCCTTCCAGCGTTCCCCGTAGCGCTTCTGCGGCAGCGGATGGATCCACTGCGCGGTGCGCTGGAACAGGCTCACGCGCGCCACCTGGTCGGTGATGGCGCCGACGATCTGTGCCGAGGTCGAGCCGGTGCCGATGATGCCGACCTTCTTGCCGGTGAGGTCGAGGTTCTCGGGCCAGCGTGCGGTGTGGAATGCCGTTCCCCGGAAATCGTCCAGCCCCGGGAAGTCCGGCACCGACGGGTGATGCAGCACGCCGGTGGCGGCAATGACGATGTCGAAGACCTCGGCCTCGCCGTCTCCGGCGCGCAGGTGCCAGCGCGGCGCCTCGTAGCGCAGCTCGGTCACCGGTGCGTTGAAGCGGATGCGCGGCATCACGCCGAACCGCTCGGCCGTGCGCTTCAGGTACGCCTGGATCTCCGGGCCGTACGAGAAGCGGTGCGACCAGTCCGGGTTGGGGGCGAAGGTGTACTGATAGAAGTACGACGGCACGTCGCACGACAGGCCGGGATAGCGGTTCTCGCGCCAGGTGCCGCCGATCTCGCCGGTCTTCTCGAAGACCGTGACATCGGTGTAGCCGGCCTTCTCCAGCTTGATCACCGCGCCGATGCCGGACATGCCGGCGCCGATCACGGCGATGCGCGGCTGGCCGCCGTTGCGGGCCCAGTGCGATCCGATGGGCGGGTTTCCGGTCATTGCGTGCTCCTCGCTGTCTGATTATTTCGCGACGGTAGCCATGCTGCCCGTGCCGGCCGCCTTCCGGAATGATGCATCAAGTCATATGCTTGATATTTCGCGACACACGATCGGAGGCGCTCATGGCATCGGCACCACCCGGGACACTCCCGCTGAGCGGGTCCTTCTGGTCCGACATCCGCCTCGCGTACGGACTGCTGCCGGTGGTCACCCTGCTCGAAAGGCGCGGCATCGAGGTGGCGCCGCTGCTGGCGGCGGCCGGCATAGACCGCTTCGGCCTGATGGATCCGTCCTACACCATTGCCATCGATCGCGAGCTCGACCTGATGCACGGCGTCATCCGGGCACTGGGCGATCCGGAAGCGAGCCTCGATCTCGCGCGCGAGTACCGCGTCACCGGGTTCTCGGTTCTGGGTCTGGCCATGCTCGCCTGCGACACCCCGCTGCAGATCCTGCGTCTCATGCTGCGCTATCCGCGCCTGGCCTGGGGCGTCGTCGACTGCGAGATCCGCCAGCGACGCGGCGACATCGAGATCGACCTGCGTGCGCCGCCGCGGGTGGGCGCGGCGGAGCCCTTCCTCGCCGAGCGCGACCTCGCCTGCGCCTTCGTCATCATCGAGGAAGTGCAGACCGCCCCGCTGCGCGTGCGCCACGTGCAGTTCCGGCACGACTGCCGCGGGGACCCCGACACCTACGATGCCTTCTTCGGCTGCGCCGTGAGCTTCGGCGCCGAGTGCAACCGCGTGGTGATCCCGGCCGAAGTGCTGAACCAGCCGATGCCGCATGCCAACACTGCGCTGCGCACCTTCTACGAGGCCCAGTGCGCGCGCATGTCGCGCGATCTCGAACAGCCCTTCCGCTTCGCTGACGCGGTGCGCTCCCGTCTGGAGCGCAGCGCCGTCGTGCCGGATCTGGGCGCGCTCGCCGCCGCCTTCTACATGACGCCCCGCACCTTGCAGCGGCGGCTGGCGGCGGAGGGCGTGTCCTTCACCGACCTGCTCAGGCGGGTCCGCGAGCAGCGCGCCGAACAGCTGCTCACCGAGACCACGCGCGGCATGGACAGCATCGCCGCCGAGCTCGGGTTCGGCGATGCGGTGGCGTTCTCGCACGCCTACAAGCGCTGGGCGGGCGAGGCCCCGCAGCAACGGCGACGGCGCGCGGGCGCGGTACCGGTGGATTAGCGCCCCGACGACGGGCTACCGCTTTTGCAGGAGGCCGCGCCGCTGCTTCGCGGCTAGGTTGGCGGACAACGACAAGGGGAGACGACCATGAGCATCCGGCTGATGATGGGCGCGGCCATGCTGTGCTGCGGCGCGGCGCAGGCCGCGGTGGACCAGGCGGCGCTGGCCGATACCGCCGACGGCAGCAACTGGGCGGCCTGGGGCCGCACCTTCGACGAGCAGCGCTACAGCCCGCTCGACCAGATCGACCGCGACTCGGTCGGCCGCCTCGGGCTGGCCTGGAGCCGCGAGCTGAACGATGTCTGGAACATGTCCTCGCAGCCGCTGGCCGTGGACGGGGTGATCTACGCCGCCGTCGGCTACAGCGAGGTCTACGCCCTCGACGCCGTCAGCGGCGAGCTGCTCTGGACCTACGACCCCGAGGTCGACCCGAAGAAGATGCGCATGGCGTGGGGCATCCGCGGGCTGGCCTTCTGGAAGGGGCGCGTCTACGTCGGCGTGCAGGACGGCCGCCTCATCGCCATCGACGCCGAAACCGGGAAGCCGGAGTGGTCGGTGCTGACCACCGAGCCCGGCGACAATCGCTACATCACCGGCGCGCCCCGGGTCTTCAACGACACCGTCATCATCGGCCACGGCGGCGCCGACTTCGGCCACGTGCGCGGCTACGTCACCGCCTACGACACCGAGACCGGCGAGCAGCGCTGGCGCTGGCACACCGTGCCCGGCAACCCCGCGGACGGCTTCGAGAACGAAGCCATGGCCATGGCGGCCGAGACCTGGACCGGCGAGTGGTGGCAATTCGGCGGCGGCGGCACGGTCTGGAACGCCATGACCTACGACCCCGAGTTCAACCGCATCTACATCGGCACCGGCAACGGCTCGCCCTGGAACCACAAGCTGCGCTCGCCCGACGGCGGCGACAACCTCTTCCTGTGCTCGGTGGTGGCGCTGGACGCCGACACCGGCGAATACGTCTGGCACTACCAGACCACGCCCGGCGAGAGCTGGGACTTCAACTCCGCCATGGACATGGTGCTGGCCGATCTGACCATCGACGGCGAGCCGCGCAAGGCCCTGCTGCACGCGCCCAAGAACGGCTTCTTCTATGTGCTGGACCGCGAGGACGGCGCGCTCATCTCCGCCGAGAAGCTCGGCAAGGTCACCTGGGCCGAGGGCATCGACCCCGATACCGGCCGTCCCGTCGAGGTGCCGGGCGCGCGCTACGAGGACGGCGAGGCGCTGATCTGGCCCGGCTCCGGCGGCGTGCACAACTGGCACCCGATGGCCTTCAGCCCCGACACCGGGCTGACCTACATCCCCACCCGCGAGATGCCGGGCTACTACAACGACGAGGGACGCGAGCCCAAGACCTGGAAGCTGACCAGCAAGGATCCCATGGGTCTCAAGGGGTTCTACGACGACATCCCGGCCAGCGCCGGCAGCAGCAAGCTGGAAGCGTGGAATCCGGTGACCCAGACCCGAACCTGGGAGGTCGAGACCCCCGGCGTGGTCAACGGCGGCGTCATCGTCACGGCCGGCGGCCTGGTGTTCCAGGGCCGCGCCGACGGCCAGCTCCAGGCGCACGACGCCGGCACAGGCGAGGCGCTGTGGGCCTACGACATGGGCGTGGGCACCCAGGCCGCGCCCATGACCTTCAGCGTCGACGGCCGCCAGTACGTTGCCATCCTCGCCGGCTGGGGCGGCAGCCAGATGCTGCTGGGCTCGCTCGGCGCGCAGCACGGCTGGGTCGGGCGCGAGCATCCGCGGCGCCTGCTGGTGTTCGCGCTGGACGGCGACGCCGAGCTGCCCGAGTCCCCCGCGCCGGGGCGGCCCGAGCCGCTGCCGGGCAGCGACTTCGTGGTCGACGCCGCCAAGGCCGAGCAGGGCAAGAAGGTGTTCGGGCGCCTGTGCGTCATCTGCCACGGCACCGCCGCCATCGCCGGCGGCTACGCGCCCGACCTGCGCGCCTCCGCGGTCCCGCTGTCCGCCGAAAGCTTCGATGCCATCGTCCGCGACGGCGCGCTGCTCGGCCGCGGCATGCCCGACTTCCCGGAGCTGAGCGACGCGGAGACCGCCGCCCTGCGGCACTACATCCGCCAGCGCGCCGAGGCCGAGCCCTCGGCGTGGGATCAGGTGGCGGCCGTTTGGGACTTCCTGCGGCTGATGGTGAAGATGAAGCTGGCCGAATATGGCTGGTAGGGCGAGGGCGGGCCGGCCCCCGCGGCCGGTCCGCCGTCAGCGCAGGCCGGCGAGCAGCGTGCGGATGGTGTCGCGCTTGAGCCGCTCCGGATCGCCCCAGGGGTACTCCGGAATCGTGATGAGGTTGAGGGCGATGCCCTGCAGCCCGCAGAGCAGGACATTGCCGATGTGGTCCGGGTCATCCGCCCGGATCTCGCCGCGGCGCTGCGCGTCCTCGATGCTCTGCCGCAGGATGGCCATGCGCGGCAGGGCGGCGGAGCTGTCCACGAAGAAGCCGTCCTGCGTCCCCTGCGGCCGGTCCTCGATGAGGAAGATGGCGCGGTAGTCGTCCGGGCGCTGCAGCCAGAAATCGATGAAGCTCAGGCACAGCGCTTCCAGCCGGTCCGGACCGGTCGTCTGCGCGTGCGTGCGTTCGAGCGCCGTCATCAGGGACGCGAATATCTGCTCCCAGATCGAGTGCAGGATCCGGCGCTTGCTCGGGAACACCGTGTAGACCGCGGCCGGCGAGCAGCCGGCGCCGGCGGCGATCTTGCGCACCGACACCCCGGCGTAGCCCTCGGCGGCGAACAGCGCCCGTGCCGAGGCGATGATGCGGCTGCGGTCGGCTTCCGCCTGCTCGGTGCTGCGCGCCGGCCGGCCCCGCCGCGATGGTTGGCTGCGCCCCGTGCTCATCGCGTTGATTTTAATAAACGCGTTCAATAAACTCAAACCGCGATCGCGCAGAGCAGGTAACGCCATGCAGGACACCGACATCACCCGGGACGCCATCGTGGTGGGCGCCGGCTTCGCCGGCCTGAAGGCCGCCGGCGAGCTCACTGCTGCCGGCCGCGACGTCGTGCTGCTGGAAGCGCGCGACCGCGTCGGCGGTCGCTCGAAGCCCGGCACTCTCTGCGGCCAGACCATCGATCTGGGCGGGCAGTGGGTCGGCCCGGATCAGAAGCTGCTGTTGAAGGAAGCCGAAGCGCTCGGCGTCCGCACGTATCCGCAGTACCAGGAAGGCCGCAGCATCCTGTGGTTCGACGGCAAGCGACAGGCCTACGCGTCGGACATCCCGAAGCTGCCCTGGCGCTCGCTGCTCGAGCTCGGGCTGCTGGAGCGCCGCTGGCAGCGCGAAGTCCGCACCCTGCCGCCCGGCGCGCCCTGGTCCGCCGACCGAGCCGCCGCGTGGGACGCCGAATCCGTCGAGAGCTGGATCTGCAAGCACGTGCGCACACACGCCGCCCGCGAGTTCCTGCGCATCGTCACCCGTGCGCTGCTCTGCGCCGAGCCCGGGCAGGTGTCCTATCTCTGCCTCCTGGAATACATGCGGCAGGGCCATGGTCTCGAAGCGCTGATCGGCATCGAGGGCGGCGCCCAGCAGGACAAGTTCGTGGGCGGCGCGTGGCAGATCCCGCGCATCATGGCCGAGCGCCTCGGCGACCGGCTCGTCCTCGAAGCCCCCGTGCAGGCGGTGCAGCAGGAGCAGGACCGCGTCCGCGTGACCACGCCCCGGGGCACCTTCGTCGGCCGGCGCCTGATCATGGCCGTCCCGCCCGCGCTGGCCGCCGGCGTGGACTACGCCGTGCCGCTGCCCGCGCGCCGGCTGGGCCTGCTGCAGCGCATGCCGATGGGCGCGGTCATCAAGGTGCACGTGGCCTACGAAACCCCGTTCTGGCGCGGCCAGGGCTTCAACGGCACCGCCGTCAGCAACCGGCACCACTTCAACGTCGTCTTCGACCAGACCCCGCCCGACGAAAGCATCGGCATGCTTGTCGGCTTCATGGACGGCGCCCACGCCGTGGCGATGAGCGCGGAAGGCGAGGCCGCGCGCCGCCGCCAGGCCGTGGCCGACCTCGAAGCCTACTTCGGCCCCGACGCCGCCAACCCCATCGGCTACATCGACCAGGACTGGATCCAGGAACCCTGGAGCCTGGGTGGCTACGTGGCCCACACCCCGCCCGGCGTCATGACCCTCTACGGCAGCGCCATCCGCGAACCCTGCGGCCTGATTCACTGGGCCGGCACCGAAACCGCCACGGAATGGACCGGCTACCTCGACGGCGCGCTGCAGTCCGGCATTCGCGCTGCAGAAGAGGTCAGGGCGTCACTCGAGTAGCGGGCGGTTGGCGCGACACGGGTGCGCGAGGGCCGCGAAAGTGGCCTGTTGCCTTCACGGGTAGAGGAGGCCCCCGACGCGTTGCTCGCGGTGATGTCCGCTTTGTGCCAATAGCGGACTTCTGTTTAACGTGGCGCTCAGCCGCGCCGGAACCGCGTGGCGGTCACGGCGTCGGATGACGTGCGTTATTGGATTTTACATTCCCAATGAGGGAGGGCCATCATCATTACCTCGGGGTTTCGGGTCGTTTTCTGGTCGCCCAAAAGCCTGCCGGAGCTCTTGGACACCTTCGCCAAGCGGGGGAAGTTCAACCTTCAATGGCCCGAATTCGAAACTCCCACCAGACAATATCACGGCGGCAGTAAGCGCCAGTGTGGCTGCACAGAAAGTCACTCGGATCGGGTTCTCCCGAACAATATCATCGAGCGCGAGTTCGAGTTCATCTGGCAGGCGCCTAGTGGCGAGGCGCGAAAGTTCTTCCCTTGGTATGTTCTTGATCGATGCGGCGATTTTCGAAACAGCACTCTTGATAAGATCGTCAGTCAATTGCTCATCGGGAATCCTATCGTAACCAGCCTCTACTCCAGCGACATAAACCGCACGGAACAAGTACAAAAAGTAGGATATATCTCGTGTAGGCACTGGGCCTGGATATGTGTCAATCCTTCCTTCCGTTATTTTATTCATCTGCGCGACTCCCTACTGCCCCGAAAAACAATCCAACGACATGGCTCAGTCTCTGCGAAACCGCATAGCGGTTGAGCGGTCGGCTGAAGCCGCTAGTTATATCTCCGCACCAGCACCAACTTGCGTTCGAATAAACTCCCGCATCGTGCCGATAGATTCCTCGAGAGCCTCACTCGAGTAGCGGTCGTTGTGCGTGTTTTCTGGATGGTGTATCTGATGCCGAATATACTCCGTCAGCGTCTTCTGCTCTTCGACTACCGCGCCTCTCCGCTCTCGCCGGTAAGTGATCGTTGGCTTGTCTCGGTTATACTCAGTCAGCCGCCCACATTCTTCGATATGCCCGTACAGCTCATTGTGATACTCGGCCGAAGCTTCCCCGAACGCCACATAATTAACTTCGTTCAAGCTTGGGTACGGAAGATCCTTTTCCTTGACAGGATTCACGCACCGCTGCTCTTGCCCAGATATTAAAAGCAGATCGTCGAAACGGAGTTGCTTCACGATTTCCGGGCTATGAGTTGTGAGTATTACCTGGCTGCCCTCAGATTCCGCCACTTTGGCCAGCGCATTCGTAAGAAGTCGTTGGTGGTCGGGATGCTGGGACGTCTCCGGCTCTTCGATTGCATAGACGACATATTGCCCGCCAGCCTCACGCTGGCGGCGGTCTGCTTCGGCTCTGAAGAAGTTGAGGAGAACCAATCGCTTTACTCCGCTACCGCGCTTGTTTAGCGGAATCTCTTCATCACCGGTTACCGAAACGTTTTTGAATACGTCGGCCCACTTTAGCTCTTCCGTAGGCGGAATCCGCGGGCTGAGGGACTTGGCAAGTTCCGGATTCATCTCATTGAGTTTTTCTAAGGTCCCATCTGCGACCTCGGAGAGTCGATCCCGCACGCGTCCTGCAATTCCATCCAGATCTCTCTGGATCTCTGGATCCTCCATTATCTGACGGACCGCGAGCCGCATTGGATCCTGCACTTCGCTATCGCTCTCGGTATTTTCTCGATCCGATCGGAACAACGTATATAGAGGCAGGTAAGATCGTAGTCGCTCCCAGATTTGCTTCGTTTCCAGCTTGGCAACATCGATGTCGCATTCGTCGAACTTCAGCTCCGCTTGGCCAGCTGGTCTCAAGAATCAAGTGCAA
>NZ_JAGLEJ010000009.1 GCF_023145115.1 Algiphilus sp. | reverse complement strand
ACACCACGGCTAGGGACACGACCCACGAAAAAGCCCCGGCGAACGGGACTTCTAGGAATCTCGCTGGTAGGCGCGAGTGGACTCGACGGAATCGCAGGACGCGATTCCGCGCGAGCGGAGCGAGCCCGAAGGGTCGGGCACAGGAAGTGCCCGACAACCCCGACCCGGAGGGTCGGTGGTGCGGGTCCACGCCCGCATGCGGCTGTCGCACACGAAAAAGCCCCGGCGAACGGGGCTTCTCGGAATCTCGCTGGTAGGCGCGAGTGGACTCGAACCACCGACCCCCACCATGTCAAGGTGGTGCTCTAACCAACTGAGCTACGCGCCTGCGGAGCGCGCATCTTACTGACGGGCGCCGCCCTCCGCAAGCATTGCCGTTACCAGATGGCGAAGAAACGGCCGTTGATGAGGAAGTGCACGCCGATACCGGCGGCATAGCCCAGGGCGATGGCCCAGGACCAGCGCAGGTGGCCGAAGAAGGTGTAGTAGCCGCGCGCAGCGCCCATCACGGCGACGCCGGCCGCGGATCCGATGGCGAGCAGGGATCCGCCGATGCCGGCGGTGAGCGTCACCAGCAGCCACTGGCCGTCGCTCATGTCGGGATACATGCTGAGCACCGCGAACATCACCGGGATGTTGTCGATGACGGCGGAGATCACGCCGACCAGGATGTTGGCGATGGTGGGCCCGAGAACGCCGTAGAGCAGCTCGGAGCCGACCGCCAGATAGCCGAGCGTGCCGAGACCGCCCACGCACATGATGATGCCGTAGAAGAACAGCAGGGTGTCCCACTCCGAGCGCGCGACCGAGTTGAAGGTGTTCAGGCGCGGCGAGGGCTCGTGATACGGATCGCTGGCCTCGGCGTCGCTGAGACCACCCTGATCGATGAACTGGTGGTGCAGTTCCTCGTCGGGCTTGGGCTTGCCGATGCGATTCAGCGTGTAGCTCATCAGCATCAGGGCGCCGAGGCCGCCCATCATGCCCAGCGCGGGCGGCAGATGAAGCACCGCGTGCAGCGTCACGGTCAGCGCGATGGTCCCGATGAACATGCCGATGATCACGAATCCACCGTGCCGGACCTCCGGGCGCACCGCGAGCGGCTCGGGCGTGGCGCGCGGCACCTGCGTCGACATGATCAGCGCCGGAATCAGCCAGCTCACCAGTGAGGGCAGGAAGAGCACCAGGAACTCGTGCGCCGGGAACACGCCCTTCTGCCAGACCATCAGGGTGGTGATGTCGCCGAAAGGACTCCAGGCGCCGCCGGAGTTGGCCGCGACCACGATGTTGATGCAGGCCACCGTGACGAACTTCGGGTGGCCGCTGCCCACGGCGATGGCCACCGAGGCCATCACCAGCGCGGTGGTCATGTTGTCGGCAATGGGCGACAGGAAGTAGGCGATCAGGCCGGTGAGCCAGAACAGCATGCGCAGCGAGAAGCCGCGCGAGACCAGCCAGCCGCGCAGGGCGTCGAATACCCCGCGTTCGTCCAGCGTGTTGATGTAGGTCATCGCCACCAGCAGGAAGAGAAAGAGCTCGGCGTACTCCACGAGGCTGTGGCGCACCGTCTCGCCGACGATCTCGGTATTGCCGATCTGTGCATAGGCAGCGCCGATCAGCGCCCAGATGATGACGGCCCCGAGCAGCACCGGGATCGATTTCCGCAGGTGCAGCCACTCTTCCATGACGACCAGTACATAGGCCAGCGCGAACACCACGATGGCGATCACGCCGGCCGCGGTGTGCGTCATGTCGACCGGCGCACCGCTCTCGGCGGCGCTGGCCAGAACCGGGAAGAGGCTGCACAGCAGGATCGACAACAGGCGCATGGGTCCGTCTCGGCGCGAATGGGGCGCGCATCATAGCGGTGCCTGCCGATTCGCGCCGGTAGCGGGTGCGAGAAAGTGTGTAGCGCAGTCTTATGGTGGACTGCGCCCATCCGCGTTCAGCTGGCGAGCAGCGACATCCCCAGCAAGCCGGCCGCGCGATTCAGCTGCCGATCGAAGCAAGCGAACAGCACGTCTTCGCCGCCGTCGACCGCGAGTTGCCGGGCAGCGGCAAGGTGCACCGCGTCATACCCTCGCAGGGCGAAGCCTTCTGCCAGTGCTCCGGCCTGCTCGACCAGCGGTTGGGTGGCGTCGATCTTGACGAAGTGCGGCCAGTCGTCACGCAGGGCCTGCCGCGCCCGCTCCATGGCATCTGCATCGGCCGGCACTTCGCGCTCTCGCCGCGATGTTGCGGCGTGGAATTCAGTCCACCCGATGCGTGCGATGGCGACAGCATCCGCCCGGTTGGCAGCATCGACGACGATGTCGCTGGCGGTTTCCTTCAGGTAGAGCTTCACTACCGCAGAGGTGTCGCAATAGAGGATCAAGCCCGATCGTCCAGCACGGAATCGGATACTGATCGCCCATGATCGGCGGTAGCGATCGATGCGCCACGCGGTTTGCCACCCGCCCATTCAGCGGTACCGGAAGCGATGAGCCGCGAAATGCCCCGATCTGTCGTCAGCGGAACACCGGTGAGCCGTGCGATGACCTTCCGGTGCGAGCTGATCTCCACGGTGCCGCCGCTCCGGACCTGCTGAAGGTAGCGGGACAAATGTGCCTTCAGTTCCCGGACAGAAACCTGCATTGTGGTCACGAATAAGAGAATAAGTTCAAACTGTGACTACACAAGGGCCGGCTGTCAATCCGGTCACGCCGCGCTGATCAGCCCGTCTTCGCGGAGCTTCTGCAGCGCATCGCGCAGGCGGGCGGCCTTCTCGAACTCGAGATTCTGCGCCGCCTCGTACATTTCCTTCTCCATCTGCGCGATCTTCCGGCCCAGTTTCTCGGCCGGCACCCGCTGATAGCCGGCGGGGGGCTCGGCGGCTTCCGCGCTGCGCGTGGTGCCGCCCTCCATTGCCTTCTCGTAGCCGGCGTGCATGACGTCGTCGATGCGCTTGCGGATGCCCTGCGGCGTGATGTCGTGCGCCTTGTTGTGCGCCAGCTGCTTCTCGCGCCGGCGGTCGGTCTCGTCGATCGCCCGCCGCATGGAGTCGGTGATGCTGTCGGCGTAGAGGATCGCGCGGCCCTCCAGGTGGCGCGCCGCGCGGCCGATGGTCTGTATGAGGGAGCGTTCCGAGCGCAGGAAGCCCTCCTTGTCGGCATCGAGGATCGCCACCAGCGAGACCTCGGGCAGGTCCAGACCCTCGCGCAGCAGGTTGATGCCGACCAGCACGTCGAAGCTGCCCAGACGGAGCTCGCGGATGATCTCGGCGCGCTCCACGGTATCGACGTCCGAGTGCATGTAGCGGACCTTGACGCCGTTCTCGTGCAGATAGTCGGTGAGGTCCTCGGCCATGCGCTTGGTCAGCGTGGTGACCAGCACGCGCTCGGTGCGCTCGACGCGGATTCGGATCTCGCCCAGCAGGTCGTCCACCTGGGTGGCCACCGGCCGTACCTCCACTGCCGGGTCCACCAGCCCCGTGGGCCGCACCACCTGCTCGACCACCTGGCCGGCGTGCGCGTCCTCATAGGAGCCGGGTGTGGCGGAGACGAAGATCGCCTGCGGCACCAGCCGCTCGAACTCCTCGAACTGCAGCGGCCGGTTGTCCAGCGCCGACGGCAACCGGAAGCCGTACTCGACCAGCGTCTCCTTGCGGGCGCGGTCGCCCTTGTACATGCCGCCGATCTGCGGAACCGTGACGTGCGACTCGTCGATGACCACCAGCGCGTCCGGCGGCAGGTAGTCGAACAGGCAGGGTGGCGGCTCGCCGGGCGCGCGGCCGGACAGGTAGCGCGAGTAGTTCTCGATGCCCGAGCAGTAGCCGAGCTCCTGAATCATCTCCAGGTCGAAGGTGGTGCGCTGCTCCAGGCGCTGGGCTTCCAGCAGCTTGCCGTTGTTGCGGAAGTACTCCAGCCGCTCGCGCAGTTCGTCCTTGATGGCGTCGAACATGCTCAGCAGGCGCTCGCGCGGCGTCACGTAGTGCGACTTGGCGTAGATGGTCGCGCGCGGGACCTTCTGGTGGATCTCGCCGGTGAGCGGGTCGAAGAAGCTGATCGATTCGATCTCGTCGTCGAACAGCTCGATGCGCACGGCCTGCTCGTCGGACTCGGCGGGGTGGATGTCGATGATCTCGCCGCGCACGCGGTAGGTGGCGCGCTTCAGCTCCATGTCGTTGCGCGTGTACTGCATCTCCGTCAGCCGGCGGATGATCTCGCGCTGGCCGATGGTGTCGCCCACCACCACGTGCAGCACCATCTTGAAGTACGACTCGGGGTCCCCCAGGCCGTAGATGGCGGACACCGAGGCCACGATGATGGCATCGCGCCGCTCCATGAGCGCCTTGGTGGCGGACAGGCGCATCTGCTCGATGTGATCGTTGATCGAGCTGTCCTTCTCGATGAAGGTGTCCGTGGAGGGAACGTAGGCCTCCGGCTGGTAGTAGTCGTAGTAGCTGACGAAGTACTCGACCGCGTTGTTCGGGAAGAAGGCCTTGAACTCGCCGTAGAGCTGCGCGGCGAGG
>NZ_JAGLEJ010000008.1 GCF_023145115.1 Algiphilus sp. | reverse complement strand
AGGTCTTGCCCGAGCCGGTGACGCCGAGCAGCGTCTGGTGCAGCAGGCCGTCGTTGAGGCCGGCCACGAGCTGCTTGATGGCTTCGGGCTGGTCGCCGGCCGGCGGCCATTCGGACGCCAGCGTGAAGGCGCTCTCGCGTCGGCGCTCCAGTCGGACGGTCTTGTCCGTCGTCGAACCCACTTCCTTCGCATCGTCGTCGCGCATCGCCGTATGAAGCAGGCAGGTGAGCCGGGTATTATTGCGCGCCGCCGCCCTTACTGTCCGCAGGGACCGCACTTGGATAAGACACTCGCCGCGCGCGTCAACCGCATCAAGCCCTCTCCGACCCTCGCGGTCACCGCCAAGGCCGCGGAGCTGCGTGCCGCGGGCGAGGATGTCCTGTCGCTGGCCGCCGGCGAGCCCGACTTCGACACGCCCGAGCACATCAAGGAAGCGGCCATCAAGGCGCTGCGCGACGGCAAGACCAAGTACACCCCGGTGGGCGGCACGCCCGCGCTCAAGAAGGCCATTGCCGACAAGCACGCGCAGGACAACGGCCTCGAATACAAGCCGGGGCAGATCATCGCCTCGGTGGGCGGCAAGCAGGCCTGCTACAACGTCTGCCAGGCGCTGCTCAACGCCGGCGACGAGGTTCTGATCCCGGCGCCGTACTGGGTGTCCTACCCGGACATGGCGCTGCTCGCCGACGGCGAGCCGGTGATCGTGCCGACCACCGCCGAGAGCCGCTTCAAGATGACGCCGGAAGCACTGGAAGCCGCCATCACGCCGAAGACCCGACTGCTGTTCCTCAACAGCCCGTCCAACCCCTCGGGCATGGCCTACACGAAGGCCGAGCTCGCGGCGCTGGCCGAGGTGCTGCTGCGCCACCCGCGCATCGTCGTCGCCAGCGACGACATGTACGAGAAGATCCTCTGGTCGAGCGAGCCCTTCGCCAACATCGTCAATGCCTGTCCCGAGCTCTACGAGCGCACGGTCGTCATCCACGCCGTCTCCAAGACCTACTCGATGACCGGATGGCGGCTGGGCTGGTCGGCCGGGCCGGACTGGTTGATCGGCGCCATGGCCAACATCCAGTCGCAGTCCACCTCGAATCCGACCTCCATCGCCCAGGACGCCGCCATCGCCGCGCTCACCGGCGACCAGAGCTGTGTCGGCGAGATGACCGCGGCCTTCCGGGCCCGGCACGACAAGCTCGTCGAAGGGCTCGCGGCGCTGCCCGGCGTGCACTGTCACGCCGGCGACGGAACCTTCTACGCCTTCCCGGATTTCTCGGAAGCCATGACCAGGGCCGGTTTCGAGGATGACGTCGCCTTCGCCAATCACATCCTCGAGAAGGCCAGGGTCGCGCTCGTGCCCGGGTCCGCCTTCGGCTCCCCGGGCTGCATGCGGCTGTCCTACGCCACCAGTGACAAGGTGCTGGACGCGGCGGTCGAGCGACTGGGAACATTGCTCGGCGCCTGAGATCGCGTCGCCAGTGTTGCAGCGACAACACCCGGCCCTTAGAATGCGCGCCCTGTTCCGCGATAGCTCAGTCGGTAGAGCAAGTGACTGTTAATCACTGGGTCGTTGGTTCGAGTCCAACTCGCGGAGCCAGTCGAAGCACACGAAACCCCGGCAGCGATGCCGGGGTTTTTCTTTTTGCACGGTCTCCTCGCCCCGGATTGCAGCCCCTCTCCCTGCGGGGAGAGGGGAACGAGGCTCGTCAAGCAACATCGGGGACAGTATATTAATTCATTGGGCGCTGCCCCGGTTCCCGGTCCCCGCCTTCAGCGTCCGTCAACCGCGCCTGCGTTAGCCTGAGGATTCATTGCCAAAGGACACGAGCCCATGGCACAGGACGCGGCCAACGTCGCCCGCAAGCTGCTCCGCGATCACCTCGTCTCCGGCGAGATGACGCCCGGATCCGAGATCGGCATCCGCATCGACCACACCCTCACCCAGGACGCCACCGGCACCATGGTCATGCTGGAGCTGGAGGCGATGGGGGTGGATCGCGTGCAGACCGAGCTGTCGGCGCAGTACGTGGATCACAACCTGATCCAGGAGGATTACAGGAACCCCGACGATCACGTCTTCCTGCAGAGCGCCTGCCAGCGCTTCGGCGTCTGGTATTCGCGGCCGGGCAACGGCATCTCCCACGCGGTGCATCAGGAGCGCTTCGGGGCGCCCGGCCGCACCATGCTCGGCTCGGACAGTCACACGCCGGCAGCCGGGTCGCTGGGCATGCTGGCGATCGGCTCCGGCGGTCTGGAGGTGGCACTGGCCATGGCCGGCGAGCCCTTCCACATGAAGATGCCGGAGATCTGGGGTGTCGAGCTCACGGGCACGCTGCCTGACTGGGTCTCGGCCAAGGACGTGGTGCTGGAGATGCTGCGGCGGCACGGCGTCAAGGGCGGCGTCGGCCGCGTCATCGAGTACCACGGGCCGGGTCTCGAAAGTCTCTCGGCCATGGACCGGCATGTCATCGCCAACATGGGGGCGGAGCTCGGCGCCACCACCACGGTCTTTCCGTCCGACGCCACCACGCGACGCTACCTGCATGCGCAGGGGCGCGAGGACGCCTGGCACGAGCTGACCGCCGACACCGGCTGTGAATACGAACTGCATGATCACATCGATCTTTCCGAGCTGGTGCCGTTGATCGCGAAGCCCTCGTCACCCGGCAATGTGGTGCCGGTATCGGAGGTCGCCGGCGAGCCGCTCTACCAGGCCTACATCGGCTCGTCGGCCAACCCCGGTTATCGCGATTTCGCGGTCCCGGCGAAGATGGTCGAGGGGCGTGCCGTGGACGCGAAGGTCTCCTTCGACGTCAACCCCAGCTCGCGCGCGATGCTCGAGACCCTGACCCGCGACGGATGGCTCGGCCCGCTGCTGCACAGTGGCGCGCGCCTGCACCAGGCCGGCTGCAACGGTTGCATCGGCATGGGCCAGGCGCCGGCCACCGGGCGCAACTCGCTGCGCACCACGCCGCGCAACTTCCCGGGCCGCTCCGGAACGCCCGAGGACGCGGTCTTCCTGTGCAGCCCGGAAACCGCCACCGCCAGCGCGCTACGCGGCGAGATCACCGACCCGCGCACACTCGACTTCGCGTGTCCGAGCGCCGGCGAACCGGAGGATCCGGTGGTCAACGACACCATGCTGCAGGCGCCGTTGCCGCTGGAGATCGCGCGTCAGGTCGAGCTGGTGAAGGGCCCCAATATCGCCTCGCTGCCCGACTGCGAAGGCCTGCCGGACGCCCTGGAGCTGCCGGTGCTGCTCAGGGTGGGTGACAACGTTTCCACCGACGAGATCATGCGCGCCGGTGCCGAGGTGCTGCCGTACCGTTCGAACATCCCCGAGATCAGCAATTTCGTTTACGACCGAATCGATCCCGACTATCCCCGGCGTGCGCGCGAGACGGGCAACCACGCCATCGTCGGCGGCGAGAACTACGGCCAGGGCAGTTCACGCGAGCACGCAGCACTGGCGCCGCGCTATCTCGGCCTGCGCGTGGTAGTCGCGAAGCACTTCGCCCGCATCCACTGGCAGAACCTCGTCAATTTCGGCGTGCTGCCACTGACCTTCGCGAATCCCGACGATGCCGACGCCGTCGGGCAGGGGAGCACCATCGTGCTCGAGGACCTGCACCGGGCCCTGGCGGCCGGCCCCGAGGTCACCGCGACCGTGGACGGCAAGCCGGTTCAACTGATGCACGGCCTCTCCGAGCGCCAGCTCGCCCTGCTGCAGGCCGGCGGCCTGATCAACTGGCTCCGCAACCGCACCTGAGCCGGGAAGCCGGGGGCGAAACGTCCGCCCCGCAAGGAATCCGGGGGTACGAATCCGGGGGACGGTATGCCTATTCCGCGGTGGTGCTCGGCTGCGCCTTCCGCCCCGGGCGGCCGCGACGCAGGGGACGGTTCAGGAGCTTCTCGGCCTTCTGGAGGAACTTGTCGTCGGCAAGCGGGCGCCCCGTGCGCAGGTGTCGCTCCAGCATCTCGACCTCATCCGCGGGAAGTCCGTCGGTCATGTACGCGGCCCAATCGTCCACGATGGTCTTGACGTCGGCCGGGTCCACCAGCGGATCGCTCTTGCCGTGCAGATGCGCCGCCGCGCTCGACCACTGCCATGCCGCCGGGTCCTCGACCAGTCCGGCGCGTACCGGATTGAGCTCCACGTATCGCATGGCCTGCAACAGGTGCGACTCGTCCATCGGGTAGGAATGGAAGCGTTCCTGCCAGAGATGGCCCTGACAGTCCTGCCGGAGGTTGATGGCTCGCGTGTACCGGCGGTGCGCCTCGGCGAGCGCCGCCCGCAGGCCGTCCTCGGACGTCGGCACCATCACGAAGTGCACGTGATTGGGCATCAGGCAGTAGGCAAGGATTCTGGTGCCGGCCCTGGCGGCATAGGTGGCGACCAGCCCCCGGTACTCGGCGTAGTCGGCATCGCTGAAGAAGACCGTCTGCCGCCGGTTGCCACGCTGCGTGACATGGTGCGGCACGTTGGGGAGCACGACGCGGGCGAGGCGGGCCATGGGATTTCCGGGCAAGAACAGGAAATCAGTATACCGTCCCCGAAAATAGAGCGCAAAGGCCGGGTGCAAGCCGCGCGATGGGGTGCGACCAGGGGGCAGTAGCGTGCAGAGGGGGACAGACAGAACCGGGGACAGTGCACTTATTGGCTTGTGCCCGGGGCCTGCTACGCGCTTGCGGCACGGAAATAAATATACTGTCCCCCAGTCGTCGTCCCTAAGTCGTCGTCTGGGAGCGCTCATTCCGTATCGCTTGGTCGGCCTGGGCACCGAAAGCCCCGCTCCCCGCGGGGAGCGGGGTTGGGGTGAGGGGGGCAATCCGCGCCGGCGTATCAGCCGGCCGCCGCCTCGCGCCGCCGTTTCCAGATAGGCTCCACGCCATCGCAGGCGGGCTGGTACGCGTCACTGAAGGTCTCGAAGGCCTTCAGGCAGCCCTGCGGGTCCTGGTCGTCGCGCAGGGCGAAGGCGTTGACGCCGCAGCGGTCGAGTTCGTGCAGCTGATCGCGCACGACCGCCTGGCCGGTGGCGCGGATCTCGCCCTGGAAGCCGTAGCGGTCGCGCAGCAGGCGGGCCTGGGAATAGGCGCGGCCGTCCGGGAAGGCGGGGAAGTCGAGCGCGATGACCGTCCGATGCTGCAGCAGCGGCCAGCCCTCGGCCAGATCCAGCGTGTTGGGGATCAGCACGCCGGCGGCCGGGTGGCGGCCGTCGTCCTCGGCGGTGCCGTCCAGCAGCGTCTGCCAGCGCTCCCAGGTCACGATGACCGGGGTGTCATCGCCCGGCAGCGCGTCGTCCTCGCCGAGCAGGCGCCGGTCGTCCTCGACCACCGCGCGGTCACGGATGATCGCGGCCATCAGGCGGCCTCCGCCTTGCTCTTGTCCGGGTACAGCGCCGCCTTGAAGGGCGCCATGCCGACACGGCGATAGCAGTCCAGGAAGACCTCGTCCTCGCCCTCGCGGACTTCGAGATAGGTGCGGATGATGGTCTCGACCGCCTCGGCGACGTTCTCGCGCCCGACGGAAGGCCCGGTGCGATCACCCAGCGTGGCGTCGTTCTCGGACGAGCCGCCGAGGGTGATCTGATACCACTCCTCACCCTTCTTGTCGACGCCCAGCACGCCGATGTGGCCGACGCTGTGATGGCCGCAGCCGTTCATGCAGCCGGACATCTTGATCTTGATGGGCCCGACGTCGTAGAGGTAGTCCAGCGACTCGAAGCGGTCGAAGATCTCGTTGGACACGCCGATGGAGCCGGCATTGGCCAGCGAGCAGAAGTCCAGGCCGGGGCAGGTGATCATGTCGGTGACGAGCCCGATGTTGGGCGTCGCCAGGCCGTGCCCGGCCAGCGTCTGCCAGACCGCGTAGACGTCCTTCTCGGCGACGTCGGGCAGCACCAGGTTCTGGTCGTGGGTGGTGCGCAGCTCGCCGAAGCTGTAGCGCTCGGCGAGGTCCGCGACCACGTCCATCTGATCGGCCGTGCAGTCGCCGGGCGCGATGCCCTTCGCCTTCAGCGACACGAAGACCACCTTGTAGCCGTCCTGCCGGTGGGCGTGCACGTTGCGCTTGACGAAGGCGGCGAAGGCGCTGTCCTCGTCCTGCTTGCGCTGGAAGTCCTCGCTGGCCGCGTCGGCCGAGTAGGCCGGCGGCGCGAAGTAGGCCTGCATGCGCGCGATGTCCTCGGGCTGCAGGCGGTACTGGGCGTGGTCCAGCTGCCGCCATTCGGCCTCCACCATGTCACGGAAGGCTTCCGGACCGGTCGACTTGACCAGCACCTTGATGCGCGCGCGATGGATGTTGTCGCGGCGGCCCAGCCGGTTGTAGACGCGCAGGATGGCCTCGAGGTACGAGAACAGGTCGGCCTCGGGCAGGAAGTCGCGGATGCAGTGGCCGATCATCGGCATGCGGCCGAGGCCGCCGCCCACGAAGATGGCGTAGCCCAGCTCGCCGGCCTCGTTGCGCTTGATGTGCACGCCGATGTCGTGCACCTGCGTCGCCGCTCGGTCGGTGGTCGACGACGAGAACGCGATCTTGAACTTGCGCGGCAGCCAGTTGAACTCGGGGTGGAACGTGGACCACTGCCGCGTCAGCTCGCAGTAGGGGCGCGGGTCGACGAGCTCGTCGCGCGCCACGCCGGCGAGGTGGTCGGCGGTGATGTTGCGGATGCAGTTTCCGGAGGTCTGGATGGCGTGCATCTCGACCTCTGCCAGCTCGGCGAGGATGTCCGGCACTTCCTCCAGCTTTGGCCAGTTGTACTGGATGTTCTGGCGCGTGCTGAAGTGACCGTAGCCCTTGTCGTAGGTGCGCGCGATGTGGCCCAGCCGGCGCAGCTGATCTGCCGACAGGAGGCCATACGGGATGGCCACGCGCAGCATGGGGGCAAAGCGCTGGATGTACAGCCCGTTGCGCAGGCGCAGCGCCTTGAACTCCTCGTCGGGGATCTCGCCGGCGAGGTAGCGTTGCGTCTGGTCGCGGAACTGGGCGACGCGCTCGTTCACGAGCTGCTTGTCGATGGCGTCGTAGCGATACATGGCTGCGGGTGCGAACGTCCTCTAAGAACGGGCGCGCATAGTACGCCCGCCCCCAGCGACACAAAAGGGTATATGTCCGAAGGTTATGAGATAAGCTGCGTGATCGACGCCGAGCGCATCGAAAGCGCCCGCCGCAAAGGCGTCCGGGGCTAGAGGTCCCCGTACCCGCGTCGCTTGCGGCCGCGTGTCAGCATCGGCAGCAGCAGTCCGAAGACGATGCCCCCGCCAACCAGCGCCGCGCCGGTGATCAGCGTGCGCTGGCGCGCGACCTCGGCGTCATAGGCCTTGAGGCTCTGCTGCAGTTCCGCCTGGCGGGCCTCCAGCTGGGCCTCGAGCTCGGCGTTGCGGTCCGCCAGCTCCAGCGCCGGTGCGGCCTGCTCGAGGCGCCCCTGCAGCTGTTCGACCTGGCGCTCCAGCTCGGTGACGCGCGAGCGCTCCGATTCCAGCGCTTCGCGCGTGCTCGCGAGCTGCTCGGCGGCCGGCTTCTGCTCAGTGAGGAAGCGCGCTGCCAGCCAGCCTTCGCGCCCGTCCGGCAGCCGCACGCGCGCATAGCTGTTCTCGCCCATGGACTCGAGCAGCTCCATCTGCTGCCCGGTCTCCACGAAGGTGACCAGCTCGGCATCGCCCGAAGGCGCCTCGCGCAGCGCCAGGGTGCGGCCACCGTCGATGTAGCGGAGATTGTCCTGGGCCCAAGCGGTGCCGGCGGCGAGCAGACCGGCCGCGAGAAAAAGTCGTCGAAAGCGCATGGAGTCAGTGTAGCAAGCCCGAATGAATCCCTCGGATGCGGACACTGCAACAAGCCCCTAGGCAAGGCGCCACGGGAGCCACAGTTCCAGTAGTCTGCGCGTACGCATACTGCGGATCCGAATGTGAACCTCACCTTTCCCGGGCGTTCGTTCCCGCTGATCGGGCTGTGCCTGTGGGCATGGTCCGGCGCGCTCATCGCGCAGGGCGCGGAAGTGCGCGTCGTGCAGCCGCAGACGCGCTCCGCCAGCGACACCCTGACGCTCACCGGCAGCGTCACCGCCGAGCGCGATGCGTCGCTTTCACCCCGCCTGAGCGGTCTGGTCGACTCGGTCGCCGTCGATGCCGGCGCGCGCGTGACGCAGGGCGACACCCTGCTGATGCTCGATGACACCCTCGCGGAGCTGGCCCTGGCGCGCGCGGAGGTCGCTGTCGACGAGGGGCGCACCCGGCTCGAGGATGCCCGCCGGCTGCGCGACGAGCAGGAGACCCTGGCGCGCGACGGACGCATCCCTGCGTCCACCTACAAGTCCCAGCAGGCCGAGGCGCGGCTGGCGGAGGCGGCGCTGGAGCGGCTGCGTGCCGAAGCCGCCGAAGTGCGCGAGCGCGTGGCGCGACATGCGCTGGTGGCGCCGTTCGACGGCGTGATCCGCGCCCGCCTGACCGATCCGGGCGAATGGGTGGACACCGGCACCGCGGTCCTGGAGCTGGTGGCCACCGACCGGGTGCGCGTGGACGTCCAGGTCCCGCAGCAGTACATCGCCGTCCTCGCCGAGGGCGACGAGGCCGAGGTGCGGCTGGACGCCTTGCCCGATCGCGCGCTGTCCGGGCGCATCGGTGCGATGGTGCCGGTCAGCGATGCGCAGGCGCGCACCTTCCTGGCCCGGGTGGTCGTCGACGCCAGCGAGCACGACCGCGTCCTGCCCGGCCTGTCGGCGCGCGTGACCTTCTCGATCGGCGGGGTCGAGGACCGTCTCAGCATTCCGCGTGACGCGGTCACGCGCTATCCCGACGGCACCACCGTGGTCTGGACCGTCGAGCAGGGCGATGGCGGCGAGACCATCGCGCAGCGCCGGCGCGTGACACTGGGCGCAGCGCGCGGCGAGGCGGTGGACGTGCTCGAAGGGCTGGAAGCCGATACCCGCGTGGTCGTGCGCGGCAACGAGCGGCTGCGCGAAGGGCAGCGCATCGAGGTGCTGGAGGGCGGCGATGATTGATGGGGTGTTGTGCCTGGTGGCCCCCTCACCCCAACCCCTCTCCCCGGCGGGGAGAGGGGCTCTCGCGCCAACCCCGAGCGCGCTTGCCTCTCCCTGCCAGGGGCAGGGGCCAGGGGTGAGGGCCGAAGGGGACACCACGTCCCATGATTGAAGCAATCCTCCGCCGTGGCACCCTGCTGACCGTCATCGCGCTGGTGGTGGCGGTGCTGGGCATTCTGGCCGCCACGCGCGTGCCGGTGCAGATGATCCCCGATCTCGACGTGCGCACCATCAGTGTGCAGACGACCTGGCCTGGTGCAACGCCGCAGGACGTCGAGAAGGAGATCCTGGTCGAGCAGGAGGAATACCTGCGCGTGATCCCGAATCTCACGCGCATGGTGTCCTACGCATCGACCGGCAATGCGGACATCGAGCTGGAATTCCCCTTCGACGTCGACGTCACGGAAGCGCTCATAGACGTCAACAACGCGCTCTCGCAGGTGCCGTCGTACCCCGAGAACGTCGACCAGCCGCGGGTGTCGGCGAGCTCGTTCTCGCAGAACTCCTTCATGTACTACCGCGTCACGCCGCTGGACGGCAATCCGATGGGGCTGGACATCGACCTCATGCGGGATTTCATCGACGACAATGTGCGCACGCGCATGGAGCGCGTGTCCGGCGTGTCGCAGGTGCAGATCTGGGGCGGGGCGGAGCGGCAGGTCCAGATCCACGTCGACCCCGGTGCGCTGGCCGAGCGCGGCCTCACCATGCTGGACGTGCGCGACGCGGTGCGCGCGCGCAACCGCGACGTCTCGGCCGGCGACATCGACAGCGGCAAGCGTCGCTACCTGCTGCGCACGGTCGGACGCTACGACGAGGTCGCGGACCTCGAGGACACCATCCTGGCGCGCCGCGGCGATGCGCTCATCCGGCTGCGCGACGTCGCGCGCGTGGCCTTCGACCACTTCGAGATCCGCAGCGTCGCCTTCGACAGTCAGGACCGGATGATCATGCTGGCGGTGCGCCGCGTGACCGGTTCCAACGTCATCAGCATCAAGGAGGCGATGGCGCCGGTGGTGGCCGACATCAATCGCGATGTCATGGAACCGGCGGGTCTCAGCCTGGAGCTGATCAGCGACGACGTGCGCTACGTCGAGGCCTCGGTGATGAACGTCTGGCAGAACCTCGCCATCGGCGCGGTGCTGGCCACGCTGGTGATGTTCGCCTTCCTGCGGTCCATGCCGGCGACGCTCGTGGGGGTCATCGGCGTGCCGCTGTGCACCGTCGCGGCCTTCATCGGGCTGCTGGCGGCGGGGCGCACCATCAATGTCATCTCGCTGGCGGGCGTGGCCTTCGCCATCGGCATGACGCTGGACAACGCCATCGTGGTGCTGGAGGCCATCGAGCGCGAGCGCAGCCGTGGGCTCGGCCGGCTGGAAGCGGCGGCGGCCGGCGTGCGCCGGGTATGGCCGGCGGTGCTGGCATCCACCATGACCACGGTGCTGGTGTTCGCACCCATCCTGTTCATTCAGGAAGAGGCCGGACAGCTCTACTCGGACATCGCCGTCGCGATCTCGGCATCGATCCTCACCTCGATGCTGGTAGCGGTGACGCTGGTGCCGGCGGCGAGCGCGCGCATCAACTTCGCGGATGATTCCCGGGTGGCGGACTCGCGCTTCAAGCACGCGACGGTGGGCGCAGTGGCGTGGCTGGTGGCGCGGCCGGCGCGGCGCTGGGCCTACCTCGCGGTCATCGTCGGCGTCATCGGCGGCATCCTCTACTGGCTGACACCGCCGGCCGAGTACCTGCCGGAAGGCGAGGAGCCCAAGACCTTCGCCAGCATGTCGGCGCCGCCGGGCTACAACCTCACCGAGATGCTCGGCATCGCGCGCGAGCTGCAGGCCGAGCTGCGGCCCCACATCGGCGCGGACCGGGCCGCCTTCGCCAGCGGCGAGACCGACATCCCGCCCATCCGCTACATCAATCTCTCGGTGGAACCCACCGGCCTGCGCATCATCAGCGAGACCGAGACACCGGGTGATATCGACGCCCTGATGGCGGCGCTCACACGGATGTACGAGCGCTATCCCGGCATGCGGGCCTTCGCCGCGCGCGGCTCGATCATCTCGAGCAATGACGGCGGCACCCGCTCGGTCAACGTCGATATCTCCGGGCCCGACCTGGCTTCGATCTACACCGTGGCAGACCAGGTGTACCGCCGCGCCGAGGAAGTGCTTGGCAACCCGCAGATCAATTCCGACCCCGGCGCGCTGTCGCTGGACCAGCCCCTCATCGAGATCCGCCCGGACTGGGCGCGCGCCGCCGAGCTGGGTCTGGACGCCGACAGTCTCGGATTCTCCGTGGCCGCGCTCTCCGACGGCGCCTTCGTCGACGAGTTCTTCCTCGACGACGAGAAGATCGACATCTTCGCCTTCAGCGACGCCGGCAATGCGCAGGATCTGGGGCGTCTGCCGGAGCTGCCGCTGTTCACGCCCACCGGCCACGTCGTGCCGCTGTCCGCGGTCGCCGAGCTGGTCGAGACGGTGGATACCGACGAGATCCGGCGCGTGAACGGCAATCGCACGGTCACGCTCAATATCATCGCGCCGCGCAGCATCGCCCTGGAAACGGCCGTGGGCCTGGTGCGGAACGACGTCGTCAGCTATCTGGAGGATTCCGGCGAGGTGCCGGATGCCGTGCAGATGGACATCTCCGGCGCCAGCGACCAGCTGCAGGCCACGCGCGAATCCCTCTCGGGCAATTTCGTGGTGGCGCTGGTGCTGTGCTACCTGCTGATGGTGGCCATATTCGTGCACTGGGGCTTTCCGCTGCTCATCATGCTGACCGTGCCGCTGGGCATCGCCGGCGGCATCGCCGGCCTCGCGTTGCTGAATCTGGTCGTCCGCCAGCCCTTCGACATGATCACGATGCTGGGCTTTCTCATCCTGCTCGGCACGGTGGTCAACAACCCCATCCTGATCGTCGACCAGGCCCGCCACAATCTGAAGCAGGGCGGGCAGAGCATCGAGAAAGCCGTCACCGAGGCGGTCCGCATGCGCATCCGGCCGATCATGATGTCCATGATCACCACCATCTTCGGGCTGGGGCCACTGGTCTTCATTCCCGGCGCCGGCACCATCGTGCTGTTCGGCCTGATGGTGGCGACGCTGCTCACGCTCACCTTCCTGCCGACCTTGCTGGTCACGCTGCTGCGGCTGGCGGAACGGCTCAAGAGCGCGAAGCGCGGCGAGGCAGTCTGAACCCGCCAAGTGCAGGTCCCCGCTGCGCATTTCGCCGCATATAAACGTCTATCTCCGGGCTTCGCGAGAAGGCTCGGTAGTGATAACCCTGTAAGTTGGGGCAGGGCGGGAATGCGCCAAGCAACGCTGGCACGAAGGGCAATGGGCAGGCGGGGCTGGATTCAGCCCTGAACGCAACAGACGGCCACACCGTTCGCACGAACCAGAGCCGATAAGGTGGTGGGAGGCGGCGGCGTGCATCGTTTCGTATTCGAGTCGATGGGGCCGTCCGTCAAAGCGGAATTGACGACGCCGGCGTTGCGTCATGCCCCATGCTGCCGCGGCCTCGGTCCACGCCGTTTCGTCGGGTGGAAGCGACTCGCCGGGCTGCGGATGTTCGGATCAACCGCGCTGTGCGAGTAAACCGGATCTTGCCCTTGTTCACCGCTGCGCAATGGACCAGAACCGAGCCAAGTGCGCCGGTCCTTTTGCACTCGTTTCCTGTGAGGAGCGGGGGCGGCAAACGAGAAACGGCGCATGGCGTCAATCCCATGCAGTCACGAATGAATCGGGTCTGCGCATCGCGGTGCAATGCTTTTTCCGGAGGGAATCGCTGTACGCACGCTGCGGGTCGTCGGCGATTCTGCGGAGTGAAAGATCGTCAGGGTTGTTAAATGCCCGCAATAGTTATTATGATGACGCCGCCTTATTGAAGGCTTCGTGCAAGCGATCAATCACAACTTGAGGGTAATTAATAGATGAGCAAATATAAAGATCTTCTCACCAAGATCGAAACGCTGAAGGCGCAGGCCGAAGAAGAGCGCCGCAAGGAAATCGCCGACGTCGTCGCTGATATCAAGCAGAAGATGGCCGAATACGGCATCAAGCCCAGCGACCTCGGGTTCAGCGGCGGCCGTGCCAGCAAGTCGGCCAGCAAGGGCACCGTGGCCCCCAAGTACCGTGACCCCGCCACCGGCAAGACCTGGACCGGACGCGGCCGTGCACCCAAGTGGGTCGCCGAAGCCGAGTCGCGTGGCGTCAGCCGCGATACCTTCCTCATTTCCTGAGGCCGGGCGGCATCCTCTGCCCTCCACCCGTGCAAGGCGGAGGGCAGGGGAACCCGGGCGGTACATAAGGGGACAGTATACTGATTTTCGGCAGAATCGCCCGATTGGCGAGCGCCCACATCAAAATCAGTATACTGTCCCCTTTGCTTGAACGCGCGCACGCCAACGCCGCGCGAGCCGAGGCTGCTCCCTTCTCCCCGCCGGGGAGAAGGGCCGGGGATGAGGGG